>CAIYZB010000383.1 GCA_903930545.1 uncultured Alphaproteobacteria bacterium | reverse complement strand
TGACCACGGTGGCACCTTCGTCGATGCCGGCCTGGATCAGCTTCTGGATCTTGTCGAACTGGGTCTTGTTGACCACCGGGCCCAGCATGGAGTTGCCGTTCGGGTCGCCGACCGTGATCTGGCTGGCAGCCTCACGGGCCACGACGATCGCCTCATCCATGCGCGCGGCCGGGACCAGCATGCGGGTGGGGGCGTTACAGGACTGACCGGAATTGGTCATCATGGTGGAGACGCCACGGGCCACGCCCTTGGCGAAGGCATCATCGTCGAGGACGATGTTGGGGCTCTTGCCACCCAATTCCTGGGCCACACGCTTGACGGTCGGGGCGGCGTTCTTGGCCACCTCGATGCCGGCGCGGGTCGAACCGGTGAAGGAGACCATGTCCACTTCCGGATGGCTGGACATCGGCACGCCGACGCCGAGGCCGTCGCCATGGACCATGTTGAAGACACCGGCAGGAACGCCAGCGGCATGCATGATCTCGGCGAAGATCTGACCCGAGAACGGGGCCACTTCCGAAGGCTTCAGGACCATGGTGCAGCCCGTCGCGATGGCCGGGGCCACCTTGCAGACGATCTGGTTCAGGGGCCAGTTCCAGGGGGTGATGAAGGAGCAGACGCCGATCGCTTCCTTGACGATCAGGGTCGGGCCGCGATCTTCCTCGAACTTGAAGTTCTTGAGGACTTCAACGGCGGTGGACAGATGGCCCATACCGATCGGAACCTGGGCGCGCTGGGCGAGGGAAGCGGGGGCACCCATTTCCTCGGTCACGGCCACGGCCAGATCGCCAAAGCGCTTCTGGTACTCGGCCAGGATGCGGTTCAGGACATCAATGCGCTCTTCGCGGCTGGTCTGGGACCAGGCGGGGAACGCCTTGCGGGCGGCCATGACGGCCTTGTCGACATCAGCGGCCGAACCCAGGGCGATCTTGCCGGCGACTTCTTCCGTGGCCGGATTTTCGACGTCGAGGGTCTTCAGCTCGACCGGCTCGACCCACTGGCCATCGATATAAAACTTCAGGTACTCGCGCATGGGCGTCCTCCCGGATTGTTGCCTTGGCCGATATGGGTGTGACACCGCCCGGCTTCAAACAGGCATTTTAGTGATCGGCGATCAGTGTGGAAGCCCTGAATCGGCAAAGCTCGCCGAAAGGGCGAATTCTCACTGATGGACCTGGGGCTGGCCGGCCACAGGGCTGCGGGCCTTGAGCACGAAATCGGCCTGGATCGAGCCGATATAAAGGTCCTTCAGGTCCGGGCCGCCCCAGGTGACATTGGTGGGGTGTTTGACGATCTGCCCTGTGGGATCGTGGATCACGGTCACAACCTGCTGGTCAGGGGTGATGGCCACCACCTTGTCGGCCGCTGGCAGGCAGACCCACAGATTGCCCAGGGCATCCATGCCCACCCCGTCCGTATAACCAAGGGTCGAGGCCTCATGGATCGGACCACCGCGGACCTGAAGATTGCCCAGCTGCGGGCCATAGCGTTCCCCGGCTCCCAGTCGACCACCCGGCAGGATGGGGAACCTCATGACATCGGCCCCGCTGGTCTGGGCGCAATAGAGCCAGGTCTCATCGGCGGAAAGGGCCATGCCATTGGGAAATTTCAGCCCCTCGGCCACGATATCGGCGCTGCCATCGGGACGCAGGACGAAGATGAAACCGTCGGTGCGGCCATCCAGGGCCCGGGGCCAGGTCTCGGCATGGGTGGAATTGGCGCACCAGATGTTCCCCGCCCGGTCCATAACCGGATAATTGGCTGAGGTCAGGCGCTTGCCCCCCACCTCTGCCAGCAGGGTCTCGTGGATCCCCGTGACCGGGTCGAACCTCTGAAGGGGGCCGTCCTCGCGGTCATAGATGCCGAAATTGGCCACCAGGATCCGGCCCTGGGTATCCATGTTCAGACCATTGGGTGCCCCGCCCTTGGGACCCATCCGCACAAAGCTGCCATCGGGGAGG
>CAIYZB010000382.1 GCA_903930545.1 uncultured Alphaproteobacteria bacterium | reverse complement strand
GGCGATGTCCTCGGTGCCATCCCCTTCCGGTTCGGTAGTGACCTGCACAAGCCCGGTGGCGAGGTAGCCGATGGCCAATTCGTCGGTCACGGAATTGGAAAGCTGGATCCTCAGCACCTCCTGCCAGTGCGCCGCGGTCAGTCCGGTTTCTTCCAGCAGTTCTCTCTGGGCGCTGGCCAGGGGATCATCATCAAGAGGCCCGCCACCCTCCGGGATTTCCCAGCTATAGTCCCCGAAGGGCAGACGGTTCTGGCCGACCAGTTCGACCGTGCCGTCGGCATGGATGGGCAGTATGGCCATGGCCAGGTTCTTGAAACTCACCAGACCATATTGGGCTGGGCGACCGGTGGGGGCGATGGCCTGATACTCGGTGAGGCGGATCCAGGGATTGTCATAGACCACGCGCCCCTCGCCCCTGTTCCAGGGGGTTCCATGACGGGTCATCCAGTCTGGTCTTGAACCCATTGTCTTCCCCCGCCTTGCTCGCGCCTCATCGAGACCTGATATGAAGGCCTGATCACTTCTCGAACCAAGGCGCTGCTATCATGTCCCTGACCCTTCCGGCATCGCCTGAATTCGGTGCCCCGGTTCCCCAGCCGCCCCATCTCGATGTGCTGACCTTCCTGGCCACCCGTCGATCAGCCTCCGCCATGAGCCTGTCCGAACCAGGTCCTTCGTCAGATGAGGTGTCCGACCTGATCCGTCTGGCCGCCCGGGTGCCTGACCATGGCAAGCTTGCGCCCTGGCGATTCGTCCTGCTGGATGGTCCGGCCAAGATCCGATTTGCCCATCGCCTTCAGCAACTGGCGGAGTCTCGGGGCGACCAAAAGGCTGTGGCCAAGCTGGGCAAGCTCAAAGCTCCGCCGATGGGCATTGCCGTGGTGTCGTCTCCCCGGGATCACGAAATCCCCACCTGGGAGCAACAGCTGTCAGCCGGCGCGGTCTGCACCACCCTGCTCTATGCCGCCCAGGCCCTGGGCTATGGGGCGAACTGGATCACCGACTGGTATGCCTATGACGCCGAGGCCCAGGCCATCCTGGGCTTGAGCAGGACCGAGTCCGTGGCGGGCTTCATCTTTATCGGCACGGCGGAAGAACCGCCCAAGGAACGCGAACGCCCCGAGATCCAGTCCCTGATCAGCGACTGGCGAGACTGAGGTCTCAGCCCCGCCCGCGATAGGTGGAGACGCCTTGGTCGGGCAGCCAGAGCCCGTCGGGGACAGGGCCGCTTTGCCAGAAGACGTCAATGGGAATGCCGCCACGGGGATACCAGTAGCCCCCGATCCTCAGCCAGCGGGGTTGGGCGACCTCGACGATGCGACGACCGATGGCCACGGTGCAGTCTTCATGAAAGGCCCCGTGATTGCGGAAACTGCCCAGATAGAGCTTCAGGGACTTGGACTCGATGAGCCAGTCGGCCGGCGCATAGTCGATGACCAGATGGGCGAAATCCGGCTGGGCCGTTACCGGGCACAGGGAGGTAAACTCCGGCACCGTGAAACGCGCCATATAAAGGGTGTCGGCCTGAGGGTTTGCCACCCGCTCGAGCACCGCGGTTTCCGGGCTGTCGAAGCCCCGGACCTCACGGCCCAGCTGGGTCAGATGTGTCTCGTCCATGCCGGGCATTTAGCGCCCGGCGACAGCCGAGACAACTGCGCGGCCAGAGGCTATCAAACCCCAAAGTCATAAACGGCACAGGGAGACGGGACGATGAGCGCGCAGGACTTCAAGGATTATGTTGTGGTGGTCACCGGCGGGTCCACCGGCCTGGGTCGCGCCATCGCCGTAGAGGTCGCCTCCCGCGGGGCCCGCGCTGTCATCATCAACTATGCGTCCAATGCCACGGATGCGGCCGAGACTGGCCACCTGGTCCAGGCCGAGGGGGCCGAAGCCGTACTCGTCCAGGGCGATGTCGCCCAGGATGCGGATTGCCGCCGTATCGCCCAGGCCGCAGAGCCCTATGGCCGCATCGATGCCCTTTTCAACAATGCCGGCACCACCACCTTCGCCAGCCATTGGGACATGGAAGCCGTCTCCGCCGAGGACTTCCTGAGGCTCTATTCGGTCAATGTGGTCGGAGGCTTCCAGATGGTCCGGGCCGCTCGGAGCCTGATGGAAGCAGCACCCCAGACGGCCGCCGTGGTCAATACAGCCTCAATCGCCGGGGTCATGGGGATCGGTTCGTCCGTGCCCTATGCCGCCTCCAAGGGGGCCCTCAATACCATGACCCTCAGTCTGGCCCGGGCCCTGGCCCCCAAGATCCGCGTCAATGCCATCTGCCCGGGCTTTATCGACACCCCCTGGTTCGGCAAGGGGGTGGGCGAGGAACAGGCCGAAAAGGTGCGGGCCAATGCCGCGGCAAGCACCCCACTGAAGGCGGCCTCAACTGCTGAAGACATTGCCGGGGCCGCTGTATTCCTGGCCTCGCCCGCCTCAAAACACGTCACAGGGGAAACCCTGCTGGTAGATGCGGGCAGCCACCTCGGTTACGCGGGTTTGAAGGTTCGCTGAGGTTCCCGGCTTTTGTGCAGAACTGCCCTTGAATTGAGCATTCTGATATCTTAACGCCTGAAAAACCATCTTTGACTAGGCCTGACCCTAGGTGGGTCCTGGCTCAATTGATCTTGGACGCACAATTCGGGTTCAATAGAACTGACGCTCGGGCTGTGGTCCGAACGGAATCAAGGGGATAAACGATGAAAACTCTCAAGATCGCTCTGCTCGCCGCAGCTACGACCCTGGTCATGGGCGGTTCCGCCCTCGCTCAGGACGTGGATGTGTCCTTCAATGTCGGCATCAATTCGGACTACGCCTTCCGCGGCGTGAGCCAGACTGATGAAGCTGCCCAGATCTATGGCGGCGCGGACCTCACCTCCGGTATGTTCTACACCGGCGTCTGGGCCTCGAATGTCGACTTCCTCGACTCCACCGACGCCGAAATCGACGTCTATGCCGGCTTCAAGCCGGTCGCCGGCCCGGTGAACCTGGACTTCGGCGTCGTCTATTACGGCTATGTCAACGCCCCCGGCGGATCTGACTATGGCTACTGGGAAGGCAAGGCCGCCGCTTCCGTGGCCGCCGGCCCCGGCACTGTTGGCGCAGCCCTCTACTATTCGCCCGACTTCTTCGGTTCGGTTGACGGCGCCACCTATTATGAAGTGAACGGCTCCTTCCCCGTCGCTGAGAAGATCTCGGTCTCGGGTGCCATCGGCCATCAGGCCGTTGACGGTGCCGGCGATTACAACACCTGGAACGTCGGCGTTGGCGTTGCCCTCAATGACAAGCTCGGCGTTGACCTGCGCTATCATGACACCGACGAACACGGTTTCGGCGAGATCTATGACAAGCGCATCGTGGTTGGCCTGAAGGCCGCCTTCTAATCCACTAAACGCTTGAATTAACCGGGAAAGCCGCTTCCTTTCGGGGAGCGGCTTTTCTATTTGAGATCCAGGGATGATGTTTTAGGGTGCGCCCGCTTCACCCTGAGTGAGCTCGGGCTGGCCAACTCGCCCAAGGCGGGTTCCCTGTCGCCAGAGCGTCACAAGACCGCCCTATTGCGGCGGTTGGGGTGAGACGTCGATCTGCGGAGTGCGACCAATGGAAAATATGGCTGGTCGGGCCCTGACCATCGTCGCGGACTGCCTCATTGCCGTTTCAGCCTTTCTCATTGCCTATGCCTTGTCGGCCGCTCGCCTGCCTGGCATCGAGCCCCTCGGCCCCGGAAATCTGACGGTTCTTGAGCTCACGGCGATCTATGGCCTGCTGGCAGCAGGCTTCACCGCCATGTTCCGTCGGGAGTTTTCCCCCTGGCGCTTTGTCTCCATTCCTGACGCCCTGGTTCTGGCCCGCACCGCCGTGCTGACGGCCGTGGTCTTTCTGCTCGCCGTCTTTGTCATTGACCGTGCCAGCGGCCTGCCCCGCTCCGTTCTGGCCATGGCCATCGTCTTTCAGATGATCGGGTCCATGGGCGCTCGGATCCTGCGGCGCGCCCTGCATGAGCGCGCCCTGGACAGCCTCGCCCCGCTCCGCTCCATCCGCGACCGCGCCCATCAGGGCTCGGCGCTCCTGCTGATCGGCCCCACCTCCCTGGCTGACAACTATCTGCGCGACATGGCCCGCCGCCGGGACCAGGCCTATTCTCCGGTGGGAATCATCGGCCCGGATCCCAGGGATGTGGGCCAGCAGGTGCGCGGGGTCTGCATCATCGAGTCCGTGGAAAACCTCGATGCTGCCCTGGCTGACCTGCGCCGCTGGAACCGTTACCCCCGTGCTGTCCTCTTCCTGGACGAGCCCGGCCGTATCAAGGGCCTGACGGCGGACCAGCTCGGGCATCTGAAAAATGACGGCATCCGCCTGCTGCGACTGCCCTCCATCATCGACCTCGCCCACCAGGACGGCATGGCCCTCCTGCCCATGCGTGACATCAGCGTCGAGGAACTCCTGGCGCGCGACCCCATCGAGCTGGACCGGCGGGCGGTCGGGGACCTGATCCGGGGCCGGCGCATCCTGATTACGGGTGCCGGTGGCTCCATCGGCGCCGAGCTCTGCCGTCAGGTGGCCCAGTTCCACGCCGCCCACCTGACCCTGCTGGATGCCTCGGAAACCTCGCTGTTCGAGATCGACCGCGAGCTGGGCGAGACCTTCCCGGCCCTGTCGCGCAAGGCCGTGCTCTGCGACGTGCGCAACCGCACCCGGCTCAAGTCCTGGTTCCAGGCCGAGAAGCCTGACCTGGTCTTCCATGCCGCCGCCCTGAAACATGTCTCCATGGTCGAGCGTCACCCCTGCGAGGGGGTCATGACCAATGTCATCGGCACCTCCAATGTGGCGCGCGCCGCCCGGCTGTGCGGGGCAGCCCAGATGGTGCCCAACCTCGCCCGGGCGAATCTTTGCCGGTGGCTCCCAACGCCGCGGAGGAAGTCAATTTGCCGGTGCATCCCGCGCTCAGCTGGGGTCAATACAGCCATGAGGCGGCTCTCTTTGTTATGGATTT
>CAIYZB010000381.1 GCA_903930545.1 uncultured Alphaproteobacteria bacterium | reverse complement strand
CGGTGAAAGGCCGAGCGAGACCAGATGGTCCTCAAAGCTGACGCCCAGGGCCTCCACCCCCGCCGAGAGTCTCCGGCACCAGTCCCTCGGAAAGGTCGTCGGCTCAGTGGACATGGCAATCCTGATCTCGAGCCCCGAGCTGGAGCCCATTTGGCGAAGGCGCAACGGACAAGCCCTGCCGCAGCTTGGAGGGCGGGCTCTGAACCTTGATCAGGGATTAGTTGTGGCGTTGTCCTAAAAGGACAGGACCGTTTCGGACACTGAAGGGGGTCAGTTTACTTCAGGAATTCCACTATTGACTGATGACTGACACAATCTGGCCACCCCGGCATTCCCGACGCGGCACCTTTGTCCAGGGTTGGTCACGCCCAGTCTTTATCTTCAGCCGAACGAACTGCCCGATCGGACTGACCAGACGCCCTGGCTTGTCCGGCCCCAGTCGGAGACTTGCAACCAGATCGCCCTCGTCATTGATGCTGGTGTCCTCATAGACCATGACGTCGACAGGCCGGGATGAGGTCATGATGCAGCCCTTGGCGGGCTCGGGCACGGTTGCCGCAATCAACATGAAGGCGACAACACCAAAGGCCAGGGGGACGAGCAGTCTGGTCATTCCATGAGCACCGGTGTGAGGCTGGTAAAGGTCTTTTCCAGGGATCCCACCGCCGGAGTGGTGGAGTTCAGTTTTCCCGTAAAGTCGAGATTGCCCCCCTGGGGCAGAAGATATCCCGCGACGATCGCCCCATCGGTGATGGTGACGTCACCCTTGCTGATCAGAAGCTGCTGGGACTTCATATAGATCATGCCGGAGAGGGTCATGGTGGTCCCGCTCCAGCTGCTGGACGGGAGGGGATTTGTCGTCGCGCCCTGATCCAGGAAGAAGACAAAACCCGAGAACGGCCCCCCGGACAGGTCTGGCGAAAACTGCAGGTTCCGGGCTGCGGCGATGACCACACCGGCGTCATCTCCGCTGAGCAGGAAGGTCACACCATTGGCCGTGATATCGGCATTGGCATTGTCAATCACCAGAGGGCCGCCGGTGATCCTGTAGACCCCCGGAGCAAAGGTGGTGGTCTGGGTCACCCTCAGTCCGCCGCAATAGGTTCCCGGATTGAGGTTGGCGGGCGCCACACTGACGGCCCCACCGCCGCCACCGCCGCCGCCGCCACCCTTGCCTTTGCCCTTCGCCGCCTTGCCACCGGCCTTGCCACCCGGGTCGGCGATGGCTGAGTAATCAGCGCTAGAATCGATGCCGAGATTGGTGAAGTCACACAGGGCAGTGGGTGGAGAACTCAGGGCCTCGAAGGGGTCAGGAAGCAGATCGCAGCGATCTTCCTTGTGGGGCTCCACCTCGCCGAAATGGATATTGCCAACGAAGCAGTTCTTCCCGTCGACGATGTGGATATAGGAATTGTCATGGGCCTCGACGGCGTCCCAGTGGGCGGTATTGACCTGCACCACACAGTGCCGAAGCGTCATCTTGGAATTGTTCGAGACCCTCAGGGTATGGTTGTCGACCGGCTCTGTGATGAGGACACAGACGGGATAGGGCTGAGCCCCCCCGAGACCCGCCTTGGAATGGGCCCTGACCGGCATGGCATAGTTGATCAGCCCGGCCGCAACCAGGCCGACCGCCTGACCCGAATAGGCAATGGTCACGGTTTTCTCAGAGCCATTGGGGGTGACCGTTGCCCCGGCGAGGTCAGGCAGGCCCGTGCTGGAGCGTGACAAGAAGGTTCGCACCCGGCTGGTGACCGCCGCATCGGTCGCGCTGCCGGCTGAGTAGAGACCGGCCCCTGCGAGCGCCGCGGCATCAAGAATATCCTGGACCTTGGACCTCTGGCTCACCGCGCTGGACAGATCCATGAGCCCAAGCGTCAGGGTCGCAAGCGACAGCATCCCCACTGCAAACCAGACAGCGATCGACCCCCGTCGATCAGCACCCAAGCGGTCCTGCATGGACGCCAGACCGGACAAGATAGCGATCCTGCGAATCACGTGTTCGTCTCTCCCTCAGCGCGAGTCATCAGGCTGCCTCATTCTCCGTGGATCGCCGATGCGGCAAGCTGTCTGACCTCGATCAGACGCTCCATCCGAAGCTGGAACTCCCTAAGGATCAATGGATACCGCAGGGCCAATGTGACCCCGTTTTCACCAGCTCGGGTAATCCAGGCCTGGTCACAGGAGGCCGTCAGCACCACTGCGGGCACACCCCGATTCTGGACTGGCCCCCTCGACCGCAGCCAATTCACCAGAGTCAGACCCCCATCAGGCCCACACAGGTCCGCTGAAGTGATCAGGAGACCAAAGGTTCTTTGCCTGAGTGCCATGACGGCCGACGCGACCTCGGTCGCCCTCGTGATCGACTCCAGCCCAATCTCAGAAAGACCGGCCTCCATCCATCGAAGGCAGGCCAGATCACGGCTGACCAGCAGAATTCGAGGGATGCGGCCGGCCCTGCCCAGGTCCGCCGCATCCCTACTCCGCAGCAGGGGGGCTTGCTGCTCTGAGGTCGACCTCGGCGGGGGAAGAGTTCTGACCGTCATTGGGACCTTATCTCCCGGAGCCCGCGACCTCGGAAGGACAGGTTCGGACAATGGAAGGGGACACAAAAATCAAACACAGACCCACATTGGATGCAGTGAAGGGGCTCATCCAAAGTCCTGATCAGGCCGCCTGGCTCGTGATTTCCAGGTCCGGAGCCGGCACCGGATCGGCCTCTGCCCGAGCAGCGGCCGCCGCGGCCT
>CAIYZB010000380.1 GCA_903930545.1 uncultured Alphaproteobacteria bacterium | reverse complement strand
GGTGGCACGCGCAGCGTGACAGAGGGGGCCTCACCAGATTCTTTTTGACTTTTTTGTCAAAAACTGTTCCGGCCAAAAAAATAGGCCCGTTGCGGGGGATAATCGCAACGGGCCACATTTTGAGCCTAAGCTCTGAATAAGCGGGCGTTTCCTCCCCGAAACGCCGGAGACTGGGGAACTTTCGTCACCATATCTCTCGCAGGGGTGACATGCCGGTAATTTTTCCCCCGAGTCAATGGGCGCACCTGTGCGGGCCCGTCAAAAAGTGGTCACAACTCTGTCAGCAGGCGAAATCCTGACCAGGACAGTCTTATTTTTGACATTTACGTCAGTTTTTTCCGAGACGCTCTGCCAGTAGCTCCAGGGGTGCACAGCCGGTCTCGAACACGAAGTCGGGACGTGAGGCCGTCACGGGCCCCCTCCCCTGCGCCGTAAGCACACCAGCCATATCGGCGATGCGGCCCGCAGGGACCAGCAGGCCATTGGGCCTGCGCACTGCACCTTCAGCTTCGAGCTCCGAGAGGATCGCTTCATCCCCGTCCTGGGCCGGCCAGATCAGGGTTGCGGTCTCGTGGGCCGCAGCCCGGCCCTCGATCCGCCGCAACAGACGTCCGGCGACCTCCAGCTGGTCATCAGACCAGTCAGCCTTGAGGGAGGCCACAAGCTGGGCCTGGCTCTTGAGGATCACCCCGTCGGACAGGATCTTCAGCCCGTTGGCCACCAGGGTCGCCCCCGTGGTGGTGATGTCCACCACAAGCTCGGCAGCCCCGGCCGCCGGTGCCCCTTCGGTCGCGCCATTGGATTCCGTCAGGCGATAATCCGCCACCCCGTGTCGGGCGAAGAAGCTGCGGGTCTGGACCAGATATTTGGTGGCCACCCGCATGCGCCGGCCGGTACGCGACAGCACCTCGTGGGCCACGTCCTCCAGGTCAGCCATGGTGTCGACATCGAGCCAGCTCTTGGGGACCGCTACCACCAGATCGGCTCGACCGAAGCCCAGGGCCCGCAGCAGCAGGATCCGGGCATCGACATCCCCGCCCCGTTCCCGCAGCAGGTCCTCGCCGGTGATCCCCAGATGAACCTCGCCACTGTCAAGAGCCTCGGCTATGTCCCCGGCTGACAGCAGGCGGACCTGGGCCCCGGGCAGGCCCTTTAGGCTGGCCATATAGCCCCGCGCCCCGCCGCTCATGGCCAGGGACAGACCACTATCCCCCAGCCAGGCCTCGACCTGTTCCTTCAGTCGGCCCTTGGAGGGCACGGCAATGATCAGGGGCTCGCTCATGCGTCAGCTCCGACAAAGGCTCGCCAGGGACGGACCATACAGCCCACAGCGCGGCTGTCGCCAGCACCTCCCATACGGGCCGGCAGGCCGTCATAGCGGCCACCCACCGCAATGGGGCGATCCTGCCCGACGTCGGATGAGCGGACCTCGAAGGTCAGGCCGTCATAATAGTCAAAGGCGTGGCCAAGGGCCGTGGCAAAGCGGGCCTCGGCAATGGGGACACCGACATTGTGCAGGGCTTCGAGACGCCGGGCCCAGGCCTTGAGACCGGCGCTCACCGCCTCTGGTCTTGGACCGGCCACAGCGGCCACGGCGGCCAGGGCTGCGCCAGGCTCATCCTCGATCGCCAGGAACTGCCGGATCCGCTCCGCCTGATCGGGACTGAGGGCGGGCGCACGGTCCGCCTCGGCGCGGCGTATCAGGCGCTGGGCAATCTCTGCTGCACCTCGGCCACCGACCGGCTCCACCCCGGCCAGGGCCCAGACCTCTTCCAACATCCGGGCTGCATCAGCCTGCCCAAGACCCGACAGCAGGTCCGCCAGGCCGGAACGCCCGGTTTCGGTCACAAGGCTCCCCGCCCGGCCAAGCTCTGCCTGCAGCAGGCGCGGTCGCGCCGCCGCCCGCTTCAGCCGACCCGCCATGGGTTCGCTGAGGTCGAGGGAATCAACGAAGGCCGAAAATAGACCCACATCCCCAAGCCACAGGGACAGATCCTCCCGGCCACCAGCCAGGGAAGAGGTCCAGGCCAGACGGGTGATCTCGCAGTCCGCCGCGATCCGGTCGCTGCCGGGGGCATCGAAGCGTTCCATACCGATCTGCCGGAACTCCTCCGGCTCGTCGGGTTCATCAGGGGCTGCCCGAAAAGCCTTGCCCTCATAGACATAGGCACGGGCCGCCGCCCCCGTAGCCAGATGATGCCCCACCACCGGCACCGTAAAATCCGGCCTCAGACAGGCCTCCGACCCGCCCTCGGCCTGAACCACGAACAGACGGGACCTCAGGGTCTCGCCCGCCAGGTCCAGCAAGAGACCCAGAGGCTGGAGGATCGAGACATCCACCTGGACCGCATCGGCGCTCAGGAAGGGGGCCTGAATGGCCGCAAGAACATCAGCCGGGACGAGGGGCTCCGATCTCACGGGCGCGCCTCCAAAATGGCCCGGACGGCGGAAACCAGATCAGTGCGAGCAATGGTCTGCTGACCGGGACGCTCCGCCCGCCAGGCCGCATTGTCCGTCACGCCGGAAGACAGGGCGCGACCGAGGTCAAGATCCTTGATGGTCACCTGACCGGCGGCGATCTCGTCGCCGCCGAGCATGATGGCCGCCGGTGACAGACGCCGGTCGGCATATTTCATCTGGGCCTTCATACCGGAGGACCCCAGATAGACCTCGGCCGGAATGCCGGCCGCGCGGAGCTCGCCCACCACGGAGAAATAGTGCGGCATGTCATCGGGGTTGAAACAGATGACCACCACCGGACCGCGGGTCTCTGCCCCCAGGCCACGGCCCGCGGCCCGGAGGGCCGAGGCCAGGCGGGAGACCCCGAAGGAAAAGCCCGTGGCCGGGACCCGTTCGCCCGTGAACCGGGCCACGAGATCATCATAGCGGCCGCCCCCGCCGACCGAGCCGAACCGGACCGGCTGGCCCTTTTCATCCAGGGTCTGGAGCAGGAGCTCGGCCTCGAAGACCGCACCGGTATAGTATTCCAGGCCACGAACCACGGAAGGATCGAACTGGGCCTGATCCTGGGCCACGCCCAGACTGGTCAGGGCGACATCAATGGCCACCAGTTCCGCCAGCCCCTCATCGCCCTCGGCGGACCCGCCGATGACGTTGGAAAGCCGGTCCAGGGTCTGGGCGCGGCCCCCGACACCGGCGGCGGTAAAGGCCAGGACAGCCTCGGCCCCTGCGACACTCAGACCAGCGCCCTTGGTAAAGGCTCCGGACTCGTCCTTGCGCCCCTCGCCCAGCAGCAGGCGAACGCCGTCCGGGCCCAGCCGGTCGAGCTTGTCCACCGCCCGCAGGACGGCCAGCTTCTGGCCCTCATCGGCCACCCCGGCCGTGGCCAGGAGGCCATTGAGCAGCTTGCGGTTATTGATCTTCAGGACGAAGGCATCCCGAGGCAGGCCCGAGGCCTCCAGCCCGGCCACAGCCAGGGCAATGATCTCGGCATCAGCCTCCGGTCGGGCCGAGCCCACCGTGTCGGCATCGCACTGGGTGAACTCGCGATAGCGACCGGGTCCCGGCTTTTCATTGCGCCAGACCGTGCCGAAGGCATAGCGGCGGAAAGGCTTGGGCAGGGTCTCCCAGGACTGGGCAACAAACCGGGCCAGGGGAGCCGTCAGGTCATAGCGCAGGGCCATCCACTGTTCGTCATCATCCTGGAGGGCAAAGACCCCCTCATTGGGCCGGTCCGCATCAGGCAGGAACTTGCCCAGGGCATCGGCATATTCAAAGGCCCCGGTATCGAAGGCCTCGAAGCCGAACTGCTCATAGACGGCAGAGACCTTGGTCAGGATCTCCCGCTCGGCCGCCAGATCGCGGGCGCGGCGATCCATGAATCCGCGCGGAGCACGGGCCTCGGGACGTGGGGACTGGGTCATGGCGCGCGATTACCGGCTGGCCGGACGCAACTCAAGGCGCGGCGGCATTGTGGGAAGAAAGAAAGGTCCATCGTCGGGGTCCCGGTGGGGGTTTTGGGTCGACGGATGCTGCAGAAAGCCCATCCGCTGTGCGGGGGCTTCGGGCGGATCGCTAGCTCAAGCGGCTCCGGCCGATCCCGCGATGCGAGGTCGGATGGTGATGCCCGTGAGGATGCGAAACCAAGGTCATTGCGTCGCCCTCATAAACCCATCCCGCGCGGAAGGCGAGTCACCCGCGAAGACGCCGGATCAGTTCCGCTGTCGACGGATCGTGGGCCAGGGCTGGGCCGCCCCGGAGTTCGCCAAGGATGCGGCTGGCCAGGACCTTGCCCAGCTCCACCCCCCACTGGTCGAAGCTGTTGATCCCCCAGATCACCCCTTCCACGAAGGTCTTGTGCTCATAAAGGGCCAGCAGGGCGCCGAGGCTGGCGGGATCCAGGCGCTGAAGCAGGATGAAGCTGGTCGGCCGGTTGCCTGGGAAGGTCTTTTGGGGAGCCAGGATATCGATGGCGGGGCCATCCAGTCCCTGTGCGTTCAGCTCGCGGCGAACCTCGGCCTCGCTGCGGCCCACCATGAGGGCCTCGGCCTGGGCCACGGGATTGGCCAGGAGCAGGGGCTGGGCCGAGGCCTCTCCATCCGTGGCTTCGGCAACGGCCAGGATATCGAGGGGGATGACGTCGGTCCCCTGATGGATCAGCTGGAAGAAGGCGTGCTGAACATTGGTGCCGGCATCCCCGAAGACCGTCGTGGCCGTGGCGTGGGACACGGGGCGGCCAGCGGTGTCCACGGCCTTGCCATTGGACTCCATCTCCAGTTGCTGGAGGAAATTGGGCAGGAGCCTCAGACGCTGGGCATAGGGCACCACCCCGCGAACGGACCGGCCCAGGACATTGCGGTTGAAGATGTGGGCCAGGGCCAGCAGGACCGGGGCATTGGCCCCCAGGGGGGCGGCGCAGAAATGGGCATCCATGGCCCTTGCCCCGGCCAGGAACTCGGCAAAGGCCTCGGGCCCGATGCCGATGGCGACGGACAGGCCCACGGCAGACCAGACCGAATAGCGGCCCCCGACCCAGTCGCGGAATCCGAAGATCCGGTCCGGGGCAACGCCGAAGGCCTCGGCGACCTCCGGAGCGGCGGTCACGGCCAGGAGATGGGCATCGGCCCCCTCCCCCAGCTGCGCCCTCAGCCAGGCTCGCACCGTGGCGGCATTGGCCATGGTCTCCTGGGTGGTGAAGGTCTTGGAGACCACCACCACCAGGGTCGTGGCGGGGTCGAGCCCCACGAGCGCCGCCGCCGCCTCGGCCGGGTCGACATTGGCCACGAACCTCAGATCGATCACTGGGTCGAGGGGCTTCAGGGCTTCCCAGGCCAGGCGCGGCCCGAAGTCGGAGCCACCTATGCCGATGTGGACCACGGTCCGGATTGCCTGACCGGTGGCCCCGGTCAGGGCACCAGACCGGACCCGGCTGGCCAGGTCGTTCATCCGGGCCAGGGTGGTTTCGACCTCGGCAGAGACCGGCTCGCCATCAGC
>CAIYZB010000379.1 GCA_903930545.1 uncultured Alphaproteobacteria bacterium | reverse complement strand
TCGGGATTGAGCAGCAGCAGGCGCACCGCATTGCCGATCAGGTCGGTGGTGGTCAGGTTGCCCCCCACCAGCAGGGCCCCCAGATTGATCCGAAGTTCGGTATCATTGAGGGGCTCGCCCGCCGCCTGAAGGCGGGTCATGTCGGAGATCAGGTCATCCCGGGGCTCGGCGCGGCGGGCCTCGATGGTCTGGGTGAAATAGTCGCTCAGGGCCGTGCTGCAGCGTTCCCGCACAGCTTCCTGTTCTCGGCTACGCAGCGGGTTAAGCCCCAGGATCGTGCCTTCCGACCATTCGCGGAATTCCACCAACCGCTCATGGTCCACCCCCAGAATGGCGGCGATCACATCCACCGGCACAGGCACACAGAGCTCGTCCATCAGATCGAAGCTATCGCGGCCCTCGAGACGGTCCAGGTGTTCGCCGACGATGCGCTCGATCTCGGGGCGGAACTTGGCCACCCGGGCATAGAAGGCCTGCATCAGGGGCTGGCGGACCCGGGCATGGTCAGGGTCATCCAGCAGCAGGATGGAGGTGGAGGCCGTGCGGTTGTCCGGGTCGATGTCCTTGTCGGTCAGACCCCGGGCAAATTGAGAGGCTTCCTCCGCCCGGATGGGGTCGCGCCACAGGGTGCGGTCGGAGACCAGGCCCCGGACATCCTCATACCGCGTCAGCAGAAAGGTCCCCGCCTGCTCGTCGCGCCGAACCGGGCAGCGGGTGCGCAGATCGTCCAGCAGGGCGTGGGGGTCGGCCTGGAAGGCCGGGTTCATCGGCGTCAGCTGGTAGAGGCTGGGCAGGGCCTTGTCGGTCATGGTGGTAAGCTCCCGGTCCCGGTCTTGCGCCGGACAGGGACGAACCATAGGCCTGAGGTCCGGGTCAGGCCAAGCGCCCATGCGGGAAGGCGCTTGCGCCGGGGGGCGGTTCGAGTCAGGCATGGGCCCCCAATCTCAAGGCTGGCGGCGATGGAAGACCCTCCCAAGCGCAAGATCCTGTCCCTGAAGTTCGCCGTGCCCCTGCCCGGCGTGCCGGAGGGGCCTGGATTCAAGCCACCGCCAAAGGCTCCGGCCCGGGTCAGTGCGCCCAGGCCGCCCCCGGCCCCGGCCAAGATCGCGGCCCCGGCCCCCTGGAAGTGCAAGCCCTGCGGCAAGGGCTTCGACGTGCCGGTCACCGTGCCGGATGACGAGGACTTTCGCTGCCCCAGCTGTAATGCTCGCCTGGGTATGGCGGGGGATTTCCGGGCCCGGAATCTGGACAAGCTTCGCGCGCGCCCCGGCAAGGGCTAGGCGAGCACCCGCTCTGCCACCGCCTCCATGAGGGGGCCGATCTCCTCATGCAGGACGAGATCGGCGATTGAATCCATCTCGGTAGGCTCGCGGTTGACGATCACCAGTCCGGCCCCGGCCCGGCGAGCCATGACCGGGAAATTGGCCGCCGGAAAGACCACCAGGGACGATCCCAGGACAATGAAGAGGTCACAGGCCAGGGTCTCCTCCTCGGCCCGGATCATGGGCCCCGCCGGCATGGTCTGGCCGAAGGAGATGGTGGCGGTCTTGACCAGGCCGTCACAGTCTTGACAGGCCGGCAGGTCGCCGCTGGCCTCGTGGGCGGCTTTCAGCTCGGCCAGTTCATGGCGCAGGCCGCATTCCAGACAGGTGGCATAGCTGGCATTGCCATGCAGCTCGATGACCTTGCGTGGCGGTATGCCCGAGGCCTGGTGCAGGTTGTCGACATTCTGGGTGATGACGCTGGCCACCTTGCCGGACTCCACAAGCCGGGCAATGGCCAGGTGGCCGCGATTGGGACTGGCTCCGACCCATCCGGCGCGGCCGGAAAAGACCCGGGCCCAGGCCTCGCGGCGGCTGGAGGCGCTGGCCACAAAGTCCTGGAAATAGATGGGCTTCATCTGGCTCCAGACCCCGCCGGGACTGCGGAAGTCAGGGATACCGGATTCCGTGGACATACCGGCCCCCGTAAAGACCACGACCCGGCTGGATCTGAGGATCAGGGAGGTCAGGGCCTGGGTGGCGTCCATCTTGTTTCCTGCTCGGTTGCGCCAGTTTGTCGCGGGCCGGGCCGCCATTTCCGGCCAAGGGTGACCATCGGTTAACAGATTCGACGGGAATTTCGGGCAGCTTCAGGTCATGGCGGCCCCGGGTTCGGAGGCCTGTCTGAGGAAGGCCACACCATGAGCTATTCGTCCATTCCCCTGCCCGGTGCCGAACTGATCTCGGTGAGCATTGGCGATCAGGACTATGCCATCGACATCATGGCAGTGCGGGAAATCCGCGGCTGGTCGGCGGCCACCCCCCTTCCCCATTCCCCACCCCACGTCCTGGGGATGATGAATCTGCGCGGCGCGGTCCTGCCGGTGATCGATCTGGGCGCGCGCCTGGGTCTGGGTCCTGCCAAGACCAGCCCGTCCTCCGTTGTGGTTGTGGCCCAGATCGGTGCCGCCCAGGTCGGCCTGGTGGTGGATGCGGTCTGCGACATCCTCACCGTGACTGAAGGCCTGATCCAGCCTGCCCCCGATGTGGGCACCGAGGGCAGCCGTCTCTTCGTCAATGGCGTGATCACGACGGACTCCGGCATTGTCAGCCTGCTGTCCCTGGACAATGTGATCCCGGCTGAAACCCCCATGGCGGCCTGACCGCCGCAATTTTACGCAATTACCCCCTGACACTGGACCGGGCTTTTCGCTAAGTCTTGGCTCAGGGGTGGCTGTCTCAAGGCTTACCCATTCCGGGGGGAAGCCAATGATTCGAGCCAGATTTTACCTGCCTTTGATGGTCCTGACAGCCCTTGCTGCGGCCACTCCGGCCCTGGCCCAGTCCACGGCCCCCGCCCTTGATTCGGGCAATACAGCCTGGATTTTGACCGCCACAGCCCTGGTCCTGTTCATGACCCTGCCGGGCCTGGCGCTCTTCTATGCCGGTCTGGTCCGCTCCAAGAATGTCCTGTCTGTGATGATGCACTGTGTGGCCATCACCTGCCTGATCTCGGTTCTCTGGCTGCTGGGGGGCTATAGTCTGTCCTTTGCGGGCCTGGGTCCTTTGATCGGGGACCTGTCCAAGTTCGGCCTGATCGGGGTCGGCCGCGAGGCCCTTGTGGGGTCCTTGCCGGAAAGCGTCTTCTTCGCCTTCCAGATGACCTTTGCCATCATAACCCCGGCCCTGATCGTCGGAGCCTTTGTCGAGCGTATCCGCTTCAGCGCTGTCCTGCTCTTTTCCGGCCTATGGCTCTTTGCCGTCTATGCCCCGGTCTGCCACTGGGTCTGGGGCGGGGGCTGGCTCATGGGCCTGAAGGTCATGGACTATGCCGGGGGCCTGGTGGTCCATGCCACGGCGGGGATCTCGGCCCTGCTGATCGCCTGGCGCATCGGCCCGCGGGATGGTTATCCCCGCGACCTGTCTCCGCCGCACAATCCCGGTATGACCATGATGGGTGCCGGCATGCTCTGGGTCGGCTGGTACGGCTTCAATGCCGGCAGTGCGCTTGCCTCCGACGGCAATGCCGGAGCCGCCCTGATCGCTACCCACCTCTCGGCCGCCACCGCCGGCCTGGTCTGGGCCATTATCGAGCAGATCAAGTACAAGCGCGCCAGCCTGGTGGGCCTGGTCACCGGTGTGGTGGCCGGTCTGGCCACCGTGACCCCGGCCTCGGGCTTTGTCGGCCCCCTGGGCGGAGTGATCCTCGGGGCAGCCGGCAGCCTCGTCTGTTTCCATGCCGTGGAGTTCGTGAAGCAGAAGGCGCGGATCGATGACAGCCTGGATGTCTTTGCCGTCCACGGGGTTGGCGGCATTCTCGGCACCCTAATGGTGGCCGTCCTCGCCAGCCCGGCCCTGGGCGGTGTGGGCTATGCGGAGGGCGTGACCATGGCCAGCCAGGCCCTGACCCAGCTGATCGGGGTGGTGACGGTGGTGATCTGGAGCG
>CAIYZB010000378.1 GCA_903930545.1 uncultured Alphaproteobacteria bacterium | reverse complement strand
TCCCGGTGGCTGGGGCTGGTGGACAGGAAGGTGTGGATCCGGCCGCGCTTAGCCGGGCGGATGGCCTCGGCGCAACGCTCGATATCGGCGACCCCGGCCCGGGCCAGACCGCAGATGGTGCTCTCGGTAACAATCTCGGAAATGGCCCGGACGGCCTCGAAGTCGCCATTGGAGGCAATGGGGAAGCCCGCCTCGATGACATCAACCTTCATGTCCTCGAGGATCTTGGCCAGTTCCAGCTTCTCCTCCAGGGACATGGAGGCCCCGGGGCTCTGCTCCCCGTCGCGCATGGTGGTGTCAAAAACAATGACGCGGTCGCGATCATCGCGGCCCGCTGCCGGGGTCTCTTGGGGATTGGTCATCGGAATCTCTCTTCGCGGAGGGCGTATTACAGGGCGCTGGGTTTGGGGTCATCCCCTGAAGCGCCTGGCCGCGAGTGCTCGCAGCCTAAAGAGGCGCCCAGGGGCGGCTAAGCCCCTGCGAAAGAAGAAGCAGGCTGTGCGAGCAGATACGCATGATGGAGTGGATAGCCAGTTTCGCGGTTTGACGCAACAGGATTGCCGTCAAGGGCCATCGAGAGCCCATTTGAGCAAGAAACTTGCGCGGCTAGCCCTGTTCGGGGTCGCGGGACTTCAGCCAGCGGCGGGCGAACCAGCCAATGGCCAACCAGGTCACCGCCGCGACCGCCAGCCAGACCAGGGGACCGCCGCCCTCGCCCTTCAGGGCCTTGACGATGGAATTGCCGGCAAAGGCCGTCACCGCGATCTTGGGAATGATCCCCAGGGCCGTTCCGGCCAGGAACTGGCTGAACCGCATGGGGGTCACCCCGGCCGCCATATTGACGACGATGAAGGGCGCCGAGGGCACGAGCCGCACGATCAGACTGGCCAGGAAGCCATTACGGCCCACCATGTCCATGAACCTCTGCATGCTCTCGCCTGACAGGGTCTGCAGGGCACGGGCTCCGGCGAACCGTCCCAGATAGAAGCCCACCACGGCCGAGACCGTTGTGCCGATCCAGCTATAGGCAAAGCCTGTCCAGGCCCCGAAAGCCACCACCGCCGCCGCGATCAGGACGAACTGGGGCACCCCCAGAAAGGCCAGGAGGGCAAAGGCCGCCACAGCGGCCGGCAGGGCCCAGGGTCCGGTCGCTGATCCCAGCCACCGCTCCACCGTGGCCTCACCGTCAAAGCCCAGAAACTGGGCCCCGAACAGGAAGACGATCCCCACCCCGCCGAACAGGACAAAGGACACGGCAATGCTCCGCCAGGCCTTGGCATCCATCTCGGTGAGAAAGCGGAAAATGCGGCGCATGGGCGTCCCTCGCCGATCAGGACGGCGGGGTCAAGCCAATGCCCCTGGGGAAGTCGTCAGGGCCAGATGTCGACCGGCAAGGTGCGACATCCTGCCACACCCATAAAGGTCCTGTTTACCTTCTTGGGGTCATTTGTCCCCAAATCCGTGAACAATCCAGACCAGCCGACGGGACCCCTCATGCCGAGTTTCGCGTTCGACACCGCGACGGTCGCCCAGGCCCTGGCCTTTGGCGCGACGGATACCCTGGTGCTGACGGGAACCGCCCTTGGCGCGTCCGTGACTTTCAACGCCACGACCCCGGAAACCATCACCATCAGCATGGCCGGCAAGTCTCTGACCTTTGCCTCTTCCATTGCCTCCTCCAGCCAGTTCGGCGGCGTGACCTTCTCGGCTGGCGGTCAGCTGGTGATCGGCGACAGCAGCAATAATGCGGTCAACGGAACCCTGTCCCATGACGCCATGTTCGGCGGGCCGGGCAATGACACCCTGACCGGCGGCGGCGGCAACGACCTGTTCCAGGGCAATCAGGGCAATGACTCCATTGTCGCCACCTTTGGCAACGACACCCTCTATGGCGGCCAGGGGGATGACAGCCTCTCCACCGGCGACGGGACCAATTTCGCCCAGGGCAATCG
>CAIYZB010000377.1 GCA_903930545.1 uncultured Alphaproteobacteria bacterium | reverse complement strand
TTGGCCTTGATCAGCTCCTTGAGCTTTTCCAGGTTCTCGATGCCCAGACGTTCGGCAAAGGCGTCGTCAGCCTTGCCGGCCTTGGGGGCCTTGACCTCGTGGACCTTGACCTCGAACTCGGCATCCTTGCCGGCGAGGTTCGCGGCCTGGTATTCGGCCGGGAAGGTCACCTTGACCACGACTTCGTCGCCGGGCTTGGCGCCAACCAGCTGCTCTTCGAAGCCGGGGATGAACTGGCCAGACCCGAGGGTCAGGTCGGCACCTTCAGCGGCACCACCGTCGAAGGCAACGCCGTCAATCTTGCCGAGGAAGTCGATGACCAGCTGGTCGCCGTCCTTGGCCTTGAGCGACTTGCCCGTGCGGGGCTCGTAGGTCTTGTTCTGGGCGGCGAGTTCCTCGACGGCCTCGTCGACTTCCTTCGGCGTCGGTTCATAGACCGGGCGCTTCAGGGCGATGGTGGCGAAGTCCACCGGCTCGAAGTCAGGCATGATTTCCACGGCCATTTCGAAGGCCAGGTCAGCCTTGCCGTCCATGACCAGCTCGAAATCACCCTCAGGCTTCAGCTCGGGCTCGCCGGCGGGGCGGATCTTGTTGTCATCGAGGACCTTCTGGGTCGACTCGTTGATCGATTCCTGGACCACCTCGGCCATCAGGGCCTTGCCATGAACACGACGGACGTGGGCGGCGGGAACCTTGCCGGGCCGGAAGCCCTTGATGTTCATCTGCGGCGCAAGTTCCACGATCCGGGCTTCCAGGCGCTCAGAGAGATCCTTGGCGGGGATGGTGACGCCGTAAACGCGGCTCAGGCCTTCGCCGGACTTTTCAACGATCTGCATCGACATTCCTGGGCTTTTCGGACGTGGGCGCGGGCGCTCCGGCGTCCCCTCTCTGGAGAATAGGTTAGTGCCGCCGGAAACGGGGGCGGCAGGCGGGCGCTCTTATGTCATTTCAAGGGGCTCAGTCCAAGCCCCAATGAGGCAAGTTCCCGAGGCTGGTGCGGATGAGAGGACTCGAACCTCCACGCCTTGCGGCGCTGGAACCTAAATCCAGTGCGTCTACCAGTTCCGCCACATCCGCGTTCCACCCCTGCCATCCCCCGTAAGGATGACTGCCGTCAAGCCCGGAGCGAGCCTGACGGCAGGCTGGAGACTAGAACTCGGCCGACCCCCCGTCGCAGGGAACCACAGTGCCGGTGGTGTAGGCCGAGGCGCGGCTGGAGAGGAAGATGGCTACACCAGCGATGTCCTCCGGGGTGCCGATCCGGCCGCGGGGATTGGCCTTCGCAATGGCATCGCCTGCCCGGGCAAGGGTCGCGGCCATCATGTGGCTCTGGAAGGGACCAGGCGCGATGGCATTGACCAGGATGTGCTCAGGCGCGAGGCGCTTGGCCAGGTGGCGGGTCAGCATGATGCAGCCGGCCTTGGACGTGGAATAGGCATAGGTCTCAAGGGTGGGCGGCTGAATACCGTTGACCGAGGCGATATTGATGACCCGCGAGGGATTTTCGTGGGTGGCCGCAGCCCGCAGCTGGGGCAGCAGCTTCTGGGTCAGAAAGAAGATCGACTTCACATTGAGGTCGACCGTCTTGTCCCAGCCATCCTCGGGATAGTCGTCGATGGGCGCACCCCAGGTGGCCCCGGCATTATTGACCAGGACATCCAGCTTGGGCTCACGCTCGGCCACAGCGGCGGCGAGGCCCTGGATACCGTCCATATTGGACAGGTCGAACGGCAGAGAGGTGCAGCTGCCATACTGGGACAGCTCTTCGGCAAGGGCGTCACAGACATTGGCCTTTCGGGAGGAGATATAGACCCGGGCTCCATTCTCGACGAACCCACGGGCGATCATCTCGCCGATTCCGCGGCTGCCGCCGGTGACCAGGACAGCCTTGCCCTCAACGCTAAACAGGTTCTTCACGGCGTCTCTCCCTTTTTGTTGTGGCTCCGCTCATGGGCGAAGGCCTGAAAGGGATCAAGCCGGAAAACTCAGCCCAGACGCGCTTCGTAGAGACGCCGCAGCACAGCTGGCATGAGACCAGGCAGGTCCTCCGAGATCAGGCCGGGACCGTGGAGGTCGGCTGCATCGGCATGCAGCCAGGCCCCGGCGCAGGCAGCCTCGAAACTGTCCATGCCCTGGGCGATGAGCCCGGCGATCAGACCGGTCAGGACATCTCCAGACCCAGCCGTCGCCAGCCAGGGACAGCCATTCGTATTCACTGCCGCTCGACCATCTGGTGCCGCGATCACCGTATCGGCGCCCTTGAGCAGCACGATGGCGTCGGCGGTGGCGGCGGCCTTGCGGGCCGCCACAATGCGATTGGGGCTGGCCTTCAGCAGGCCGGGAAACAGACGCTCGAACTCCCCCGGGTGCGGGGTCATTACGTCATCGACATCCAGCACCGAGAACAGGGTCTCGGGATCATCCCGGAAGGCGGTCAGGGCATCCGCATCGAGGACGAGGGCCACCCCGGTCCGGGCCAGGGCCAGGACGTTGAGGCGGGTATCCTCGTTCACCCCGGCCGCAGGTCCGATGACCACGGCGTCCATATCCGCTGCCCGCCGCTCCAGGTCAGCGTCCATATCAAAGGGTTGAAGCATGATGGCTTCCAGGTGGGCGGCATTGACACTCAAAGCGTCGGGAGGCG
Organism: uncultured Alphaproteobacteria bacterium; assembly: GCA_903930545.1. Taxonomy (GTDB): domain Bacteria; phylum Pseudomonadota; class Alphaproteobacteria; order Caulobacterales; family Caulobacteraceae; genus Phenylobacterium. The sequence continues at coordinate 920 of CAIYZB010000377.1, read as the reverse complement.
ACAGCAGGGTCACAACCCCTGCCCCCACCCTCAGACCGGCCCTGGCCGACAGCCGGGCGGCACCTGTGCTCCAGGCATCACCCGAGACCACACCCAACCAGCCCCGGCTATGCTTGTGGACCGTGGCGTCTGGCCAGGGAAACAGGTCCATCCACAGATCGACCCCATTTTCCATGAGGGATGATGTCCCCGCAGGCAGCCCGATATCGGCTACCACGACCTCGCCACACCGTCCTGCACCGGGCTCAAGAACATGAACCGGCTTCAGGGTCTGAAAGCTGATGGTCAGACCGGCACAGAAGGCGAGGTCCCCGACCGGGCGGCCTGTATCGCCATCGAGGCCACTGGGCAGGTCGATGGCTACGAACTGGCCGGGAAACCGCTCACTGGCCCGGGCCAGACGCGCCGCCTCCCCGCTCAGGGGTTTTGAAAGGCCTGCACCGAACAGGGCATCGACAAACAGGTCGGCCTCGGGATTGGCGCTGTCGATCTCAAGGGTCCGGCCAGTCCATAAAGCGGCTGCAGAGATCGCATCGGCAGACGCCGGCGGGCCAAGCCGCTCGACCCAGACATTCCAGCCCCGTTCGGCCAGCAGCCGGGCGACCACATAGCCGTCCCCGCCATTGTTGCCCGGACCGCAAAGCACGGCGGTCGCCCGCGGCGTGAACCGCTCGCAAACGGCCTCGACGACCGCTGATCCGGCACGTTCCATGAGGACCGTGCCGGGGGTTCCGGCCTCTATGGCAGCGGCGTCCAGGGCCCGGGTCTCGGCCAGGGTCAGTATGGATCGGGGGGACATGGGATTGGGCCCTGTCTAGAGAACGCCGGTTGAAGCTTCCCGGCCTTTCTCGATCAGGCTCAGGGTCTTGCCGTCGCTTTCCAAGGTTGTGATCGAAGTGTGATCCGGACGGAAGGTCAGG
>CAIYZB010000376.1 GCA_903930545.1 uncultured Alphaproteobacteria bacterium | reverse complement strand
GCTGGACACATAGCCTTCCTCGATCAGGTAATAGTCGATGGGCTCGCAGAAGGTAGAGGCCGAATGGCCGATCGCCGTGAACTGCATGGGGGCCAGTCGCAGATTGCCAAACAGGGGCCCCCAGTGCCGCATGCCTACACTCAGCCAGAAGACCACATCCGGTGCCACATCGCGGAAGGCAGCGTAGATTTCCCGAAGATGGCTTCCCGAGCTCCTGCGCTCAAAGGTGATGACCTCGTCATAGAGGGCCCTGGCTGGCTCATCGGCCTCTGACTTCTCGGTCAGCAGGACCAGATGGAACTTCTGCCTAAGCTGCCGCAGGTACTGGCCGAAGTATCGGTACTGCACATGACGGCCGTGCATGATTTCCGCGGCCACCAGCATGACGGGCTTTGACCCCTCCGGGCGTGGGGGCGGAGGTGGCAGGTCGTTGAAGCCCAGATCCATGGCCAGTTGCCTAAGGATCGGGTTCAGCACGGCCTTCAGATGGTGCTTGGTGGGCCCGGAGGCATAGCTGCAGTTCATCCAGGCGATGGACAAAAGGGTAATGGTGCGCATCCGGGCCGTGGCACGGAACCCTGCCAGGCGGTCAGCCATCAACAGCAGTTGTTCGCGACGCTGTGCGCCTTGAAGGGTGCGGATCGGGCTCTGGCTGATCAGGGACAGATAGCCCAGCAGGGCCAGGTCCTGTGGCAGGTCAAACAACTTTGCCAGGTCGAGCTCGACCCGAGCATCCAGGGACATTACCCCCAGATAGGCGGCAACCCGCCCCCGGGGTGCTGTCGCGGCCTGGGCCAGCCCCCCCGGCATGAGAGACAGCATCGCGGCCTCTGGTCCGTCCAGGGCGCTATTGGTGAAGCAATAGACCAGTTCGCGATGGGCGAAGACCAGTCGCAGCCCATCCTCCTCGCTGAACACGCGGTCTGGATCACAGATCACAGCCGTCAGAGCGGCGGCCAGCCGTGTATAGGCCACGGACTCACCTTGTACGTCAGGGGCAACCTTGTATCCAAGGCGGATGGCTCCGCCCCCACTCAGTGCTTCAACGGCCTCGATGACTCGCACCAGGGCCTCAGGGGCCTGGGCGTAGGCCAGGCGCTCAACCTCGGATATGTCGATCATTTTGCCCTGTCCCTCGAACATTTGCCCGTTCCGGGCACCGATAGGACGAAGGGCCGGGGCACGGCAAGGCCGGGTTTACCCCTCCTGGGGCGTCATGCGGTCCTCGGCCCTGAAATAGCGCCGGGCGTGGTCCAGCAGGGCCCCGTCCGTCGGGTGGTCGGAGGTCTCGATTCCGGCGATCTTCTCCACCAGCCTCGGGTCGTGACGGTGGATGTGCTTGACCAGCTCGGTCTTGGCATTGGCCGGGCCGGTGATCAGGATGGCCCCCGCATCGGCTATGGCCTGGGTCACTTCGTGGAAATAGGCCTGGTTCTCGGCCGCATGGCCGCTGCCGACCTCATTGGCCTTGTGGTGCAGGTGATGGGTCGGATGATCCGGACGGATCACCAGGGCCTCTGACTCATCTTCGCTGAAGTGAAAGACCTTGGCCTCGCGGTGGTCGATCCAGACCAGGGCGTGGAAGTGATGGGACATGGGATGCCTCGTCTCTCAAGGGGACCCGAACCCGGTCCCGCGAGATCACCCTGCCCCGGATCGCCAGGCGGTGCCTTGACCCAGGTCATGGGACGGGTTGGTCGGCTGTGAGGCCAGACCAAAAAACTCCAGGTTTTCCTCTCTGAAGTTCCCTTTTCGTTCTATTCTACCCAGAGTGGTGACGCGGCGCGTCAGCATGGCTAGGCAGGACAGATCGGAGACTTTGAATGCTCGCGTTGCAGGCTGAGAATGGACCCCGCGGAGAGACCATCGAGGCTTTTATGTCTCGACGAATCCGGGAATTGGCTGAGTCAAATGCCGCGAGCGCTAGCGCCATAGCGGGCTTTCAGAACTACAACCGGCCGCCGCCAGACAATAGCCCGGCTTTCCGGAAGGCCAAGGCAGACTTCAAGCGCGGGACTGATGAACTCGCTTTTCAAAACCGGTGGATGGCCGCGCCGGTTCTGGCGGCTGCGGCGCTGCCACTAGCGTCAGAGTCCGCGGGTCTGTTCGCTGCGCGGGGAGTGGCAAAGGCCGTTGAGCCAGTTCTGGCCGTGCCGGAGGCAGTGACGGTCCTCGACGAAGTCGTTGTTGTGGGCCGGCCCGCTCTGACTGAAGCCGAGCGAAACGTCCTCCGGAAAGCAGGACGGCTCAAGTGGGACCGAGCCAATGGAGTTTCATCAAGGCAACTGTTTTCTGACATTCACCACAGTGATCCTCTGGAATGGGCCCATCTAAAGCCAGGTGCTGATCCCAATCGATTAGCGAATCTTTGGGCGTTGAGACCTGAGGCTCATGACATTGCAACAAATGCTTGGGCTGCTTTCAGGCGAGAACTCGGCGACCGAGTTCCTACCCAGGCCGAACTGATGAAAGCTAAACTCGAGATTGATGAAATGGTTCAGGCCTATCTGAGGCGGGCAGGGGTCTCGCGCACACGGACCCCGAGGCGGGATGGGAGTCTCCTGTGAGCATTTCCGTAGCAGCCGCCGCCCGGGAGCTCGAAGGCCGTCAGCTCCTGACGCGCATGAGGAAAAATCAACCGGAGCGGATCATCTCCCGAATTCGGGAACTTGTGGGTGGAGACCTACCAGAAGACCTGATCGATTTTTATCACGAGCAAATTTCAAAAGTCGCAGAATACAGTTCGATATTGCCTGATTGGAATCCATTTGTCGGTTGGCGGACGGCAGATGATGTTTTCATCCGGCTTCTATCCCATAATGCGATCCCAATATTTGCCGATGATTTTGGCAATCTGTATGGATTGGATCTGTCTCGAAGTCCGGCGTGCCCTGCGGTTTACTTCTTTGATCATGATCGAGAAGATTTAGGTCCGATCTATGCGGCCGGCTCTTCGTTGGGGGCCTTTATGTTGCTTCTAGCAGAACAGGACCGCGCATTTGAAGAAGGATGGCCGCCCTGCTGGGAACTGGCCATAGACCCGGATCTTGAGTCCTGCCCCAGGGCACCCCCTATCTGGGCGGCGGGGTAGTTTCGCCTAGGACACCACTTCATCCGCCGTCAGCTCAAAGGTCCCGTCGAGGCGACGCCAGACAACCACCTGGTGGCGGCTGCCGTCCGAGAGTTTCAGGGTCAGGCGATAGTTGAGCCCTGCCACCACCTGGGTCTCGGCGGCCTCGATCTTCACCACGGACAAGCCCGCCGGCGTCATCTGCCCGGCGGCGAAGGTGGCCGCAGCCTGGGTCTCCTCGTTCACCCCGGCCCTGGCCCAGCCCCCGGCGATCAGGGGGGAGGCTGCCGGCGGGGCTGCGGCGCAGGCGCTGAGCAGGGCGCAGAGGCCTGCGGCGAGGGCGAGGCGGAGGGAGGACATGGTCAGGGCTCCTGTTCGTTGCCCTGTCATCGTCCCTTAGCCCACAAAGATCCAGTCCCCGGTCAGGCTCGACTGGCTGACCCCCACCAGGATCAGCTGGGCCCCGCCGGTGACATTGATCACGGTGTCGGACCCGACCTGGCTCACCGTATAGGTCGAGCCAGGATCGAGGCGGACGC
>CAIYZB010000375.1 GCA_903930545.1 uncultured Alphaproteobacteria bacterium | reverse complement strand
GTTGTCCACCTCGACCGGCCCGGCAAAGCTGGAGCCCACCAGGTTCAGGTGGGTGCCCGCCGCGACCCAGGCATCCAGCAGGATGGGCTCCTTCGCGCTGGTGAGGGTACAGATGATCTCGGCATCAGACACCGCCGCCTCGGCGGTCGGACAGGCGGTGACCTTCAGGCCCGTCTCGGCAGACATGCGTCCGGCAAAGGCCTCGGCCTTTTCCGCCGATCGTCCCCAGACCCGGACTTCTGAAAGGGTTCGCACCAGTCGGATCGCGCGAACATGAGTCTCGGCCTGCTCGCCATAGCCCAGCACCGCCATGACACTGGCACCGGGCAAAGCGAGGGCATCCGTGGCCACAGCGCTGGCGGCCGCCGTGCGGATGGCCGTCACCTCCCCGGCATGGGCGACACAGACCGGTGCGCCGCTGTCGGGATCGAAGATCAGGACCAGACCCTGGTGGGACTGGATGCCCTTGGCGAAATTGTCGGGAAAGACGCTGATCAGCTTGGCCCCGAAGGCGGCCGTCTCCCCGAGGGCGCCGGGCATGATCCCGAACATCCGGCCATCCGCCAGGGGAATGATGGAGCGCAGCAGCTGGCGGGTCTCGCCCCGGGAAAAGGCGATCATGGCCGCCCGGACAATGGGGATGCACCGTTCATAGGTCAGGCGACGGCGGACCTCGGACTGGTCGATAAAACGCATTTCGGGGACCCCTGGGCAGAATGGCGGTGATCAACCTGACGCCTCCCCTGAAAATCAGCAATCTCCATGCTGGCTGACGCAAGGAGAGGCTGGACCTTGCCCCCTGCAATGGATGATGTAGCCCTCCCGGCGCTCAAGACCGGGCGGGTGGATACGCATGGACAACGGGGCATTGGATTTCAGGGATCGGGACGCACTGTTCCGGTCGGTCGACGGCGGCCAGTTCGACATCATCGTCATTGGCGGCGGCGTGACCGGTGCCGGAGTGGCGCGGGATGCGGCCATGCGGGGTCTGTCCGTGGTGCTCTTCGAAGCCCGAGACTTTGCCTCCGGCACCTCCAGCCGCTCGTCCAAAATGATCCATGGCGGCCTGCGCTACATGGCCCAGGGAGATCTCGGCCTGGTCCATGAGGCGGCGTCCGAACGCAAGGCCGTGGAGCGGGTCGCCCCGCATCTGACTCGCCAGACCCCCTTTGTCATCCCCGCCAAGAATGCCGCCGTGGTCGCCAAGCTGCGCACCGGCATGTGGGCCTTTGAAAAGCTGGGCAGTGTGCCCAAGGACCGCCGCCACGAGGTCTGGTCCAGGGCCGATATCGAGGCCCGGGAACCGAGCCTGGATGCCTCCGACCTGTCGGGGGCCGTGGCCTATCCCGAATACCTTACAGACGATGCCCGCCTGACCCTGGCCAATATCCGCAGTGCTGTGACCCATGGGGCCACCGTGCTGAGCTATGCCCCCGTGCGGCGCCTGACCATGGAGAATGGTCAAGCCACCGGCGTGGTGGTGGGTGACCACCTCACGGGAGCCGATGAGCGGGTCCAGGTGCGCGGCAAGGTCATCATCAATGCCGCCGGGCCCTGGGTCGATGCCATTCGCGCCCTGGAGGACGGGGCTGCCCGGTCTCGGCTGAAGCTGTCCAAGGGGGTCCACCTGGTGGTCCCACGCGAGCGCCTGCCCGTGGATCGCACCATCATCATGCCCGCCGCCGACCGGCGCAGCGTCTTTGCCGTGCCCAAGGGGCAGATGACCTATATCGGCACCACCGACACCTTCTATCCGGATGCCGACTATTGGCCGACCATCACGCCGGAAGATGTGTCCTATCTGCTGGACGCCTCGGCTCGCCGCTTTTCGGTCAGCCCGCTCACCAAGGCCGATGTGGTCTCGGCCTGGTCCGGCGTGCGGCCGCTTGTTGCCGAGGAGGGCAAGTCGGCCTCCGAAATCTCCCGCAAGGACGAGATCTGGACCGGACCTGGTGGGGTCCTGTCCATCGCCGGGGGCAAGCTCACCGCCTATCGCATGATGGCAGAGCGGATCGTCGACCTGGCCGAGACCCGGCTGGGCCGCAAGGCCAAGGCCCCGGCCACGGCCGAGGAACCCCTGATCGGCGGCGATCTCAATGTCGCCTCCACGGTCAGCGCCTCAGGGCCTGATGGTGATCGCCTGGTGGGACTCTATGGTTCCGAAGCCCCCGAGATCTTCGCTGCTGGCGGCGGCCCGGCCATCGAGGCTCGCCACGCCGTCCTGCACGAAGGGGCGCTCACCCTTGAAGACTATTGGGTCCGGCGCAGTGCCCGGGCCTGGTTCGATACCGATGGCGGACTGGGAGCCCTGGCTCCCGCCGCCGAGGCCATGGCGGGTCTGCTGGGCTGGTCTGAAACTGAAACCCAAAGGCAGATCACGCTCTGCCAGACGACGCAGCGGGACAATCTCGCCGCCCTGGAGGATGCATGAGTTCCGTTGCCGCCCTGCTGGAGGCCCTTGGCCCCACGAAGGTTCTGACTGACGCCGAAACCCTGGCCAGCCGCCGCCACGACTACTGGATGGTGTCCCATCTGCGGGACCGTTTCGGCGGCGCGGCCCCTGCCCCGGCCTGCGTCCTTCGTCCCACCAGCGTTGCCGATGTCCAGGCCATTGTGCGTCTGGCAGCGAAGCACGGCACCCCGCTCTTGCCCTTCGGTCTGGGCAGTGGCGTCGTGGGCGGTGTGATCACCGGTCCCGAGACCATCCTGCTAGACATGGGGTCCATGACGGCCACCCGGTCCGTGGACCCGGTCAATCTGCTGGTCACCTTCGACGCCGGCAAGAACGGCCTGGAAGCCGAACAGGACATGGCCGCCCAGGGCCTGACCATCGGTCACTGGCCCCAGTCCATCGCCCTGTCCACGGTCGGGGGCTGGATTGCCACCCGGGCCTCGGGCCAGTTCTCCACCGCCTACGGAAACATCGAAGACATAGTCTATGCCATCGAGGCCGTGCTGCCCGATGGCAGTCTGGTCAATCTGGGCAAGGGGCCGCGGGCCTCTGCCGGGCCGGACCTGCGCCACATTATGCTGGGCTCAGAAGGTACGCTGGGCGTGATCACGGGGGTGACCCTGTCCCTGCGCCGGGCCCCGGAACGCCAGGCCCTGACGGCATTCGCGGCCAAGACCATGCGCGAGGGCTTCGAGTTCCAGCGGGAAATCGTCCAGGTTGGCTGGCGTCCGCCGGTCATGCGCCAGTACGACGAACGCGAGAGCCGCAGACTGCACGAAGATGCCGCCGACTGCACCGTGATCATGGTCCACGAAGGTCCGGCTGGTCTGGTGGAGGCCGAGGTCGCCGCCGTAACAGCCCTGGCTGAACGGATGGGCCTGAAGGCCCTGCCCGACACCATCGTCACCCACTGGCTGGGTCACCGCAACCACGTGGCCGGCTGGGACCAGATCCTGGGCCGCACCATGGTGGCCGACACGGTTGAAGTCTCCGCCCCCTGGGACCGGATTGCCGAGGTCTATGACGCTGCTACCAAGTCAGTCAGCGAGATCCCCGGCTGCCGCGCTTCATCGGCCCATAGCAGCCATGTCTATCGCAGCGGCCTGAACCTCTATTTCACCTTCGCCATCCAGCTGGACTCCACCGACGCCATGGAGGCGGCCTATTTCGAGGCCTGGCAGAGGATCATGCAGGCCACGGCTGACTGTGGCGGCAGCGTTGCCCACCACCACGGCATTGGCCGGGTGCGGCGGGACTGGATGAAGACCGAGCTTGGTGAGGGCGGTGCCCGCCTGCTGCGCAGCCTCAAGGCCGCCATCGACCCCAAGGGCATCATGAACCCCGGAGTGATGATCCCGGATGCCTGAACTCCTGCTGGCCCTGGACGCCGGAACGACCAATCTGCGGGTTTGTATTTTCAGCCCGGGGGGTGACCTCCTGGGCCAAGCGAGCGCACCCGTGAAGTCGAACTCCCCGGCGCCGGGCCTGCTGGAACAGGATGCCCAGGCCATCTGGACCACCACCCGGCGGCTGATCGCCCGGGCCCTCGATGCCGCTGGCCGCACGGCCAAGGATCTGGCCGCCATAGGCGTCACCTCCCAGCGCACCAGTGCCGTGCTCTGGGACCGGGCCACCGGCAAGCCGGTCTCCCCCCTGGTGGTGTGGAGTGACCTGCGCGGGGCGACCCGGGCCCGCGAGCTCCATGCCGCAGGCTTTTCCATGGCCGCCCAGCAGGCCTCGGCCAAGCTGGAATCCATGGTGGCCGCGGCACCCACCCTGCCCACCGGACGCCTGGCCTTTGGTAACATCGATGCCTGGCTGATCTGGAAACTGACCGGCGGCGCAGCTCACGTCACGGACCGAAGCCAGGGCTGGCCTCTGGGCTATATGGACATGGCCACCCTGGGCTGGAACACCCGGCTTCTGGACTATCAGGGCCTGTCGCCGGACATGTTCCCAACCCTGGTGGACAGCTGGGGCGAGATGGGCCGCACCTCGGCCAGGGTCCTGGGGGCGGAAGTCCCCATCTGTGCCGACATTGCCGACCAGCAGAGTGCCCTGATCGGTCAGGGTTGCGAGACCGCTGGCCAGTGCAAGGTGACCTATGGCACCTCGGCCACCCTCAATGCCTCCAGCGGCGGCCAGTTCCTCTATCCCGGCCCCACAACCCCGCCCTTCATCCTCAGCCACGTGGCCGGAGAGACCCGTTTTTGCCTCGAGGGCATGGTTTATTCCGCAGGCTCGGCCCTGGACTGGATGCGCAACAGTTTCCGGATGGGCAATCATCAGGCCTTCGAGGCCCTGGCGCGCCGCGCGGAGACCTCTGCAGGCGTCCATTTCCTGCCTGCCCTTCAGGGTCTTGGCGCGCCCTATGGGGACAATAATCGCCGCGGCCTGGTGGGAGGCCTGAACCTAGCCAATGGTCCTGCCGAGATCGCCCTGGCGGGACTGGAAGGGATCGCCTTCCGGATCCGGGAGATCTTTGACCACATCTACGGAGCCACGAGCCTGACGCCGCCTGAGGTGCTGCGGGTCGATGGCGGCCTGACCGGCAATGACACCCTGATGCAGATCCAGGCAGATCTCCTGGCGCGCCCTGTTGCCCGCCACGCCCACCGCGAGGCCACGGCCTGCGGTGCCGCCATGCTGGCTGGGCGCGGGGCGGGTCTGCTCACCCAGACCGATGGCCAGGGCTTTGTCCGTCACGACCGGGTCTTCGAACCCCGCCTCGGCCCCGACGAGGCCGAAAGCCGCCTGAACACCTGGAAGACCCAGGTCTATGGAGCCGCCGCATGAACCATCAGATCGTCCAGTTCGGGGTGTTCCTCGCCCTGACTCTGGCCATGGGCCTGGCCACCTGGTGGCAGGTGCGCCGCATGGGTGGGCGATCTACGGACTCCAATCGGGAGTTCTTCCTGGCCGGCGGCAACCTGACCTGGCCCTTCATTGCCGGGTCCATCACCCTGACAAATCTGTCTACGGATCAATTGGTGGGGATGAATGGCAACCAGATGCTGCTTCTGGCCTGGTGGGAGCTGTCAGCCATAGCCGGGCTGATCATGCTCTGTTTCATCTTCCTGCCCATCTATTACCGCAATGACTGCACCACCACGACGGAACTCCTTGAAAAGAAATACGGATCCAAGCACCTGCGCGCCACGGTCTCGATCCTGTTCCTGGCCGGCAATGTCTTCATCTACCTGCCCATCATGCTCTATACGGGCTCGCTCTTCCTGAAGACCATGTTCGGGGTCGAGGTTCCTCTTCTGGTCATAGCGGCGCTCATGGCCATTGTCGGATCGGCCTATGCCATCCTGGGGGGCTTAAGGGCCGTTGCAGTCTATGACACCCTGTCCGGAGTCGGGGTCCTGGGCATGGCGCTGCTGGTCATGATCCTGGCGCTCAAGGCCATCAATTTCGACTTCTCGGGCATCCCGGCCGAACGCCTGTCCATGATCGGTGGCGATGATAGCCCCATCCCCTGGCACACCCTGCTGACGGGGATGATCTTCATCCAGATGTTCTACTGGAGCACCAACCAGACCATCACCCAGAGGGCCATGGCAGCTCCCAACCTCAAGGAAGGTCAGAAGGGGGTCCTGGCGGCGGTCCTGATCCGGATCCTGATCATCCCCGCCGTGGTCGTTGTGCCCGGGGTGGCGGCCTACAAGCTGTTCGGCGATGCCGGGGACGCCACCTATGGCCGGATCGTCGACATGGTCATGCCGGGCTGGCTGTCCGGGGCCTTTGCCGCCTTCATGGCCGCCGCTGTCCTGACCAGCTACACCTCGGTGCTCAATTCCTCGGTCACCCTCTATGTCTGTGACCTGCACGAGAAGTATCTGACCTCGAAGCCCAATGTCGCGCGGCTCAATACGGTCATTTCCCTGATCTTCATGGTGGTCTCCATCGCCCTGGTGCCGGTCTATTCCGGGGCCGCCTCGATCATAAACCTGGTCCAGCAGCTCAATGGCCTGCTCTCCATGCCGATCCTCTCAGCCTTCATCGTCGGGCTGGTCTTCCGCAATGTGGATGCCCGGGCGGCCATGCTGGGGGTGATCTTCGGGGTCGGGCTCTATGCCGTCTTCACCTTCGTCTGGACCCCGCTGCACTATATCCACCTGATGCTGATCACCCTGATCGCCTGTGTGGCCTTTGCCCTGAGCGTGAACCGGCTGCTGTTCGGCAAGACGGCCTCCCTCGGCTGGGGATCAGCCCAGGGCGCGTAGGCGTTCGGCTGCAGCTTCCGGGGTCAGGTCCCTCTGGGGCATGGCCAGCATCTCGAAGCCGACCATGAACTTGCGCACCGTGGCTGACCTCAGCAGGGGCGGAAAGAAGTGCCCGTGCAGGACGAAGCCGTCCTCGCTGCGCCCATCCACCGGCCTCTGGTGCAGGCCCATGGTGTAGGGGAATGAGACCTGGAACAGCCGGTCATAGGTGGCGGTCATCCGTCCCAGGATATCGGCAAGGCCCAGCTGTTCGGCCTCTGACAATTCATCCAGACCACTCACCGCCCGCTTTGGCAGGATCAGGGTTTCAAAGGGCCAGGCCGCCCACCAGGGCACCAGGGCCACGAAGTGGTCATTGGCGTGGACGATCCGCTCCCCGGCCTCCAGTTCCCGGGCGAATTGATTTCATGTTTATTTTAAAGGCGTTTGCAAACGGAGCTGACGGGGTAATTGTGTCCGGCTGTCATCCCAACGATTGCCATTATGTGT
>CAIYZB010000374.1 GCA_903930545.1 uncultured Alphaproteobacteria bacterium | reverse complement strand
CGCCTTCACCATGGCCACCCCGGCCGATCGCGTTCCCAAATGGCTGGAGGGCTCGACTTTCTACCCCCTGACCAAGGCCGCAGCGGTTGTCCTGCGGACCTTTGCCCCCAAGGGAATGGACCTTGCTGGCAAATATACCCCGGCCCTCAGCCAGGCCGTTCGTGACGGAACTGAGAAGGCTCCGCGTGACTTTGGTGACAGCCGGGGCTATGACGCCGGCGACCGCGGCGGAATAGACGATCTGGTGGAGAAATCCCGATGACTTCGGATCGATGGCAGCAGATTTATCGCGATCCGGACGACGACGCGCCCCGGCTTGAATGCGGGGTCTTTGGTGTCTTTGACGTGGATGATGCGTCCGCCATCACCGCCCTTGGCCTCCATGCCCTGCAGCATCGCGGCCAGGAAGCCTGCGGCATTGCCAGCTTCGACGGGCAGGGTTTCCACACCGAACGTCATATGGGCTATGTCGGCGACGCCTTTGCTGGCGGCGACCTGACCGAGCGGCTCCCAGGGGGATCGGCTATTGGCCACACCCGCTACTCCACCTCTGGCGGCAGCTTCATCCGCAATGTCCAGCCCATGTTCGCCGATCTGGATTCCGGCGGCATTGCCCTGGCCCACAATGGCAACCTGACCAACTTCCTGACCCTGAGGCAGGAACTGGTGGGCGAAGGGGCGATTTTCCAGTCGACCTCGGATTCCGAGGTGATCCTTCACCTCATCGCCCGGTCGCGGCGCACCCGTATGGTGGACCGCTTCATCGATGCCCTGATGCGGATCGAGGGCGGCTATGCCCTGGTGGCAATTTCCAACAAGAAGCTCATCGGGGTTCGCGATCCCCTGGGTATCCGCCCTCTGGTCCTGGGCGAGCTGGACGGCAAGTTCGTCCTGGCCTCGGAGACCTGCGCCCTGGACATGATCGGGGCCCGGTTCGTCCGGGATATCGAGCATGGGGAAATGGTGGTGATCGACCATGACGGGATCGAGAGCCTGCGGCCCTTCCCGGCTTCCCGCGCCCGGCCCTGCATCTTCGAGTACGTCTATTTCGCCCGCCCAGACTCCGTGGTGAACGGCCGCTCGGTCTATGAGGTGCGCAAGCGCATGGGCCGAAAGCTGGCCATGGAAATCCCTGCCGATGTGGATGTCGTGGTCCCGGTTCCGGACTCCGGCGTGCCTGCTGCCCTAGGTTTTGCCCAGGAGGCCGGCCTGCCCTTCGAGATGGGGATCATCCGCAACCACTATGTCGGCCGGACCTTCATCCAGCCGACCCAGGGTGCCCGGGACATGGGGGTGCGCATGAAGCTCTCTCCCAACCGTTCGGTCCTGGCAGGCAAGCGGGTCATGCTGATCGACGATTCCATCGTGCGCGGCACCAACTCCCTGCGGGTTGCCCGGATGGTCCGTGAGGCCGGAGCCAAGGAGGTTCACCTGCGTTCCGCCTCCCCGCCCATCAAGTGGCCGGACTTCTACGGCATCGACATGCCGGACCGTGACAAGCTGCTGGCGGCCAACCACACCGTGGACGAGATCGCCAGGCTGCTGGAGGTGGACTCCATGGGCTTTCTGTCGGTGGACGGGCTCTATTGGGCCATGGAATCCGGCCCTCGCGACCCGGCCAATCCGCAGTTCACCGACCACTACTTCACCGGTGACTATCCCACCCGCCTTCTCGACCGCGAGATCGCCGAGGGGCGGAACGAGGTTGCCGACCGGCAACTGTCCTTCCTGGTCGACGCGTGATTTCACGACTTCGGGGCCTGGCCTCAAGCCTGAAGATCGACGGCTACATCCTGGCCATTGTCGGGATGGTGGTCCTGGCCTCGATCCTCCCGGCCCGGGGTGAGGCGGCCCATCTGGTGGCCATGGCCACCAAGGTCGGCATTGCCCTGGTCTTCTTTCTGCATGGCTCAAAGCTGAGCCGGGAGGCCGTGATCGCTGGTGTCACCCACTGGCGGCTGCATGGCCTGGTTCTGCTGACGACCTTCATCCTGTGGCCAATCATCGGCCTGGGCACCGCTGCCCTGCCCACCTGGATCATGCCTGCGGCCCTGGCCCCCGGCGTGGTCTATCTGGCCTGCCTGCCCTCCACAATCCAGTCCCAGATCGGTATGACCGCCATAGCCAGAGGCAATGTTGCGGCAGCGGTCTGCGGGGCCTCGGTGTCAAATCTGCTGGGCATGGTCCTGACCCCCTTGGCAGCCGGCATGTTGCTCCATGCCCAGGGCAGCGGCCTGACCGCGGCCTCCTTCCAGGCGATCCTGCTCCAGCTGTTGCTGCCCTTTGTGGCCGGTCAGGTGTTGCAGCCCTGGATCGGTGACTGGGTGCGGGCCCGCGCCAAGCCCCTGGGCTATGTGGACAAGGGCTCGATTCTGCTGGTGGTCTATAATGCCTTCTCCGGCGCGGTCGTGGCCGGGATCTGGACCAAGGTCTCGGGCCTGGACCTCGCCCGGATCATCCTGATCTGTCTCGTCCTGCTGGGACTGTCCCTCAGCTTCATGATCTGGGTGGCCCGCAACCGGAAATTTTCCACTGAGGACGAGATCGCCATCGTCTTCGGCGGATCCAACAAGAGCCTGGCCGCAGGCGTGCCCATGGCCGGGGTCCTGTTCCCCGCCGCAACGGTGGGCTTCATCTTGTTGCCCGTCATGCTCTATCACCAGTTCCAATTGATGGTCTGCGCCGCCGTGGCGCAGCGATATGCCAGTCGAGCCGAAACCGAATGACCCAGTCTCTCCCGCTCAAGGGGGCTATCGCCCTGGTCACTGGCGCCAGCCGCGGCATAGGTCGCGCCAGTGCCCTGGCCCTCGCAAAGGCTGGGGCCCACATCATTGCCACGGCCCGGACCCCTGGCGGGCTGGAAGAGCTGGACGACGAGATCAAGGCCGCCACCGGCGAAGGGGCCACCCTGGTGCCCCTCGATCTGGCAGCCTCCGGCGATGGCATCGACCAGCTGGGCCTGGCCATCCATCAAAGGTTCGGCAAGCTGGACATACTGGTCCATGCAGGAGCCATCCTGGGAGGCATCACCCCGGTCAGCCACACCGACCCGGAAATGTGGGATCGGGTCATGGCCACCAACCTCACCGCCACCTATCGGCTGATCCGCAGCACTGAGCGCCTGCTGAAGGCCGCTGAGGCCGGACGGGCCATCTTCGAGTGGTGGTGGGTGGAGCGGGACAATCGCAGCCGGTTCATGCGCGGCCTCACTGATGAGGAGGTGTCGGCCGAGAAGGTTGAGGCTGGTGCCGGGCGGGGTCAATTGTCGTTGGCGGGGCTGAGCATGGACGGCGTCGGCTTCGAGCTGCCCGGCCTGGTACCTTTTTCCTTCCCTCCCCGTTCTTGTCCGTTTGGTCCAGCTTCATCATTGCCCGATTTCTTCCAGCCCCTTCTCTGTCCCCCCACCCCAGATCGATCCCCAATCGGTTCAACCCTCACATCCCGGCCCGACCTGTTGACGAGGACAAAACGGTGTTGCGCAGTTGTCCTCATATTCTCGGCCCGGAGAAGCAGGCCCGAGGGGTTCCGTCACCGCCGCGGGTCGGGGTGGG
>CAIYZB010000373.1 GCA_903930545.1 uncultured Alphaproteobacteria bacterium | reverse complement strand
TAGGTGGAGAACTTGTAGCCGCGGCGATACTCGAACTTGTCCACGGCCTTCATGAGGCCAATATTGCCTTCCTGAATGAGATCAAGGAATTGCAGGCCGCGATTCGTGTATTTCTTGGCGATGGAAATCACCAGGCGCAGATTGGCCTCGACCATTTCCTTCTTGGCCTGACGGGCCTCGCGCTCACCCTTCTGGACGGTCTGGACGATGCGGCGGTAGTCGTCGATCGGCACGCCGGTCTCGGTGGCCAGGGCGGCGATCTCGTGACGGATGTCACCGATCTGGCTGGCATCATTCTCAACGAACTTGGTCCAGCGCACGCCCAGGGGTTTGACCTGTTCGCGCCAGTTGGGGTTCAGCTCGGAGCCGAAATAGGCCTTCAGGAATTCAGTGCGGCTGATGCCATAGCTATCGGCCAGACGCAGGAGCCGGCCTTCAAGGCCCATGAGGCGCTTGTTGATGGCGTAAAGCTGCTCGACCAGGGCCTCGATACGGTTGTTGTTCAGCTTCAGGGTCTTGAGGTGCAGAACAATGGCCAGGGTCGCGGCCTCATAGGCCTTACGGTCGGCGTCTGACAGGTCCTCGCCCTTGAGGCGCTTGCCCACCAGCTTTTCCTGAAGCGCACGGAAAGCGTCGAACTCCACGGCGATGGCGTCAAGGATGGCCATGACACCTTCGCGCAGCTCGCCTTCCATGGCGCTGATGGTGGGGCCGGCTCCATCATCGAAGTCGTCATCGTCATCAGCCCCTTCGGCCTTGGCGATGGCTTCACCGTCCTCGGTGACCTCGGCTTCTTCTTCCTCGGCCTCGGCGGCCTGGGAGAGCTCGGCGGCAGCGGCATTGACGCCGCCATAGGTCTGCTCGAGGTCGATCACTTCACGCAGCAGGATGCGCCCGGTGCCCAGTTCCTCGCGCCACACCATGATGGCTTCGAAGGTGAGCGCGCTTTCGCACAGACCGCGGATCATGGTGTCGCGGCCGGCCTCGATGCGCTTGGCGATGGCGATTTCGCCCTCGCGGGAGAGCAGCTCCACCGAACCCATCTCGCGCAGATACATCCGCACGGGATCATCGGTCCGGTCATAGGCCGGTTCCTTGGCGGTCTCGACGACGGCGGTTTCCTCGCGGACCGCGACCTCGCCACCCTCGGCGTCTTCCTCGGCCTCAACAACGTTGACGCCCATCTCCGAAAGCATGGCCAGGGTGTCTTCAATGGCCTCGGAGGTCACTTCCTCGCTGGGCAGAACCTTGTTCAGCTCGTCCATGGTGACATAGCCGCGGGCCTTGGCCTGCTTGATGAACTTCTTGACCCCGGCATCGGTAAGGTCGAGCAGCGGCCCATCGCCGCCGGAGGTCTCGGTAGGTTCTGCTTCGGCTGCCGTCGTGCTCATCGAAATCTCCGGATTCGGTCGCAGCCCCCCTGCAAGGGCCGGGCCGAAGATGGTGAATGAAAGGTTCAGCCCGGTCGAATTGCCCCCGACCCGGCTAAACTTCGGATGTGTCCCAGTCTCTGATCGCGCGTTTCAGTGCGTCGCGTTCGCCCTTCAGACGCTCAAGAGCCACCATGTCAGAGCGACCGCGAAGGTTGCCCTTTGCAGTTCCCACGGCCTCGTCGAGCGAAGCCAGACGCGAAAGTCTGGCAAAGGCTTGCGACCACTGGCTTCGGCACGCTTCGAGGGTGACATCCGATTTCATGAAGGGCGCGCTCGCTTGCGATGCGGCCCGGTCGATGTCTGTCGTGAGCGTACTAAACCCGCAAGAGGCCAGATGGCGTGCGAGGGCCTCAGAGTCAAGATGCTCGGCCTCAAGTCGCAGATGGATGATTTCCTTGGTCAAATCAGAAATCGCCGGTTCACCGAAGCCTCGAGCGGTGAATTCATCCTCCAGATGCTCGTCGAGAACCCCCGGATCGCGCAGGGCATAGGCCGCCATGGCCGAGGCGATGGGGTCCAGTGACCGCGCCAGACGGGCGGCAGCGGCCTTGCCCTCAGGGGTGGGACGTGGGTCGATCCAGGCGGCCTGATGACCGCCTCGCCGCTTTCCGCCAGGGGTCCAGGGCGTTCTGGCCTGACCCTGGGGCTGACCGGCGGGGGCGAAATGCTGGTTCAGCCGGTCCAGCAAATCATCGCGATAGGCCTGGGCAAGGTCCTTGTCGGCAATGGTGGCCGCGGCCTGTCTCAGGCGCGCCTTCAGACCGGCCCGACGTTCTGGCGTATCGAGGGTTTCCAGGTCCCGCTCTCGGGTGAACAGGGCTTCAACAAAGGGTGTGGTGGCCGCCAGCTGGGTCCTCAGGGCTACCGGACCCTGGTCGCGCAGGACGTCATCGGCATCCTTGCCGCCCTCGACCAGGGCGAAGCGGAAACTCTTGCCGGGCTTCAGCAGGGGCAGGGCCCGGTCCATGGCCCGCCAGGCGGCCTGTTTCCCCGCCCGGTCGCCGTCAAAGGACAGGGTGGGTTCCGGGTGATGACGCCACATCAGTTCCATCTGTTCTTCGGTCAGGGCCGTGCCCAGGGGGGCCACGGCCGCGATCCCGGCCCGGTGGCAGGCAATGGCGTCCATATAACCCTCCACCACCACCAGGGGCGGATGCTCGTTGGCCGGGGCGGCAGCCAGAATCTTTCGGGCCTCGGCCAGTCCATAGAGGACATTGCCCTTGTGGAAGAGCGGGCTCTCCGGACCGTTCAGATATTTGGCCCGGGCCTGGGGATCCATGGCCCGGCCGCCAAAGGAGACCACCCGCCCGCGGCCATCGGCGATGGGGAAGATGATCCGGTCGCGGAACCGGTCATAGGGGGCACCGCCCTCCTCCGGTGCGATCAGCAGACCGGCCTCCACCAGTTCGCCGGGCTTGGCCCCCTTGGCGATCAGATAGTCCTTCAGCGCTGTGCGACCCGAAGGGGCAAAGCCGAGGCGGAACCGGGACCATTCGCTTTCCGGCAAAGCGCGCTTGTCCAGATAGGCCCGGGCAGCCTGACCAGAGGGACGCTTGAGCTCGGCCTCGAACCACTGGGCGGCGAGTTCCACCCAGTCGGACAGTCCCTGTCTCTGCTTTTCCTGGGCGGCGGACTGGGGGTCCGGGGCCGGCAGCGGCACCCCGGCCTCGGCCGCCAGTCGCTCCACAGCCTCGGCAAAACTCAGGCGCTCGGTTTCCTGCAGGAAGGTGATCAGGTCGCCATTCTTGCCGGAGGAAAAATCGAAGAAGTGGCCCTTGTCGTCGTTCACATAGAAGGACGGGGTCTTTTCCTTGGTGAAGGGCGAAAGGCCCACATACTCACGACCGCGCTTCTGCAGCTTCACCGTCTTTCCGATCACATCGGAAGGGCGAAGCCGGGATTTGATTTCATCGATGAAGCGGTCGTCGAAGCGCACGCGACCACCATAGACCGCCTCGCGGCCTCAGGAAATCTTGGCGATCCAGTCCGGCAGATCGGCGATGGAGGGCAGCTCGGCAAAGCGGGGATTATCCACCGGCGCATCGGCCATTTCATGCTCCCAGGTCACCACATAGGGCACGTGGGCGGCATAGGCCCCGGCCTCGATGGCGGGCAGGATGTCGGAGCGCATGGAATTGCCGCACATCACTGCCTGGGCCGCACCCGTGCCATGACGGTCGAAGACCCGCTCATAGGTGGCGCGGTCCTTTTCGCTGACGATCTCCACAGCCGCAAACAGGTCTCCCAGACCGGAGGCCGCCAGCTTCTGTTCCTGATGCAGCAGATCGCCCTTGGTGATCAGGACCAGGCGATAGCGCTCGGACAGGACCGCAAGGGTGGCCTCCACCTCCGGCAGGGCCTCCACCGGATGGGCCAGCATGTCGCGACCTGCCGCAAGGATCTCGCGGATGACGCTGGAGGCCGCCTGACCGTCGGTCAGCTCCATGGTCGTTTCGATCATGGACAGGGTGAAACCCTTCACCCCATAGCCATAGAGCGACAGATTGCGCCGCTCCACGGCCGAAAGCCGGCTCAGCAGGTCGTCTCGCGCCGCATAGGGTGCAAGCAGGTCGCAGAACCGCTCATGGGTCAGGCGAAAGATTGTCTCGTTGTGCCAGAGGGTGTCGTCGGCATCGAGACCAAGGGTCGTGATCATGAGGCGCAGGCCGCATGGGCCTTGATGACCCGTTCGGCGGAGGCCGGATATTTCACCAGCATGGCAGCGGGGCGGATGGGCCGGGCCACCAGATTGCCGCTGCAATTGGGACAAATACCGCCGAGGCGCTCGTCGGCACAGTCCGCGCAGAAGGTGCATTCAAAGGTGCAGATCCGCGCCTCCGGGCTGTCAGCCGCCAGGTC
>CAIYZB010000372.1 GCA_903930545.1 uncultured Alphaproteobacteria bacterium | reverse complement strand
GTTGCTGGTGACCTCCAGGCGGCCGCTGTCACGCATGGCTGCGACCCGGGCATCAGGGATGTGGTTGATATAGGTGCGGCCCGCCTGGATAGCAGCGACCTTTGACGGATCCGGCTCATAGGCCAGGACCCGGAAGCCCTGGTTCAGGAAGCCCTCGGTGAGGGGCAGGCCCACATAGCCCAGGCCGATGATCCCGATGACCAGGTCCCGGGCCTCGGCCCTGTGTTCAAAATCTGCCGCCATGGCCTCCGGCGTCATGCGTTGCGACCGGCATAGGCGCGGATAGCGCTGATGATCTGGTCCTGCACATCGGCCTCCAGATAGGGATGCATGGGAAGGCTCATCACCCGCTCGGACTTGGCCTCGGTCACCGGCAGACCGCCGACCCCTTGCGGATAGACCGAATAGACGCCCTGACGGTGGATCGGGATGGGATAATAGACCGCCGTCGGAATCTCGGCCGTTTTCAGGTGGGCGATCAGGCCGTCGCGATCCGGTGTCTCGATGGTGTACTGGGCCCAGACCGAGGTACCACCGGCAATGACCTTCGGCACAGTGACCACGTTTGACAGACCGGCCGCATAGCGGTCGGCCACGACGTTCCGGGCCCGGATCTCGTCTTCGAAAATGGTCAGTTTCTGCAGCAGGACCGCGGCCTGGATGGTGTCCATCCGGGCGTTCATCCCCACCCGCATGTTCAGATATTTCGGGTCGTGGTCGAAGGTCCGGCCCTCGATGTCAGACTTCACGGCCTGGCCATGGACCCGCAGGGACATCAGCAGGTCGTGGAAGCCCGCATCCTTGGAGAGGATGGCCCCGCCATCGCCATAGCAGCCCAGGGGCTTGGCCGGGAAGAAGGAGGTGGTGGTCACATCGGCCCAGTGAATGGGGTGCTGGCCATTGAGGGTGCAGCCAAAGCCTTGGGCGGAATCGGCAATCAGCTTCAGGCCGTGGCGCTGGGCGACCTCGGAAATGGCGGGATAGTCCGCAGGCTGACCAAACAGGTCCACGGCGATGACGGCGCGGGGCACCAGCTTGCCCTCGGCCTTCACGGCGGTGATGGCGGCATCGAGCTTCACGGGGTCGAGATTGTAGGTGTCGTCGAGGATGTCGACGAAGACCGGGGAGGCCCCGACCAGGGGCATGACCTCGGCCGTGGCGGCAAAGGTGAAGGAGGGGCAGAAGACCGCATCCCCGGGACCAATGCCCCAGGCCATGAGGGGCAGGACCAGAGCCTCTGTGCCCGATCCGCAGGTCAGGACATGGGGGGCCTGACCGAAGCGGCCGAGCTCGGCCTCAAGCTTGGCAATGTCCGGGCCCATGATGAAGGCACCGGACCGGACCACGGCCAGAATGGCGTCTTCGAGGGGTTGGCCAAGCCGGGCCCTCTGGGCCTGAAGATCGATAAACGGAATGGCCATACGAAAAAGTCCCCGGACACGAAGCGGCGCGCTTCATGCCACGGGGACTCTAGCGAAGCCAAACACGCTTGTTTTCAGTTTTTTGCGTGTCGCGGCAGGTTCAGGCGTCAGATCTGGCGGGTGCGGCCTTCCCAATAGGGCGCGCGGACCTTGTTGCGTTGGATCTTGCCGGCCTCGGAGCGGGGCAGTTCAGTGGCGAAGTCCAGGGTCCGGGGCACCTTATAGGCGGCCAGGGTGGCGCGACCGAAGTCGAGGATTTCCTGGGCCAGCTTGTCGGAGGGCTCATAGCCGGGCTTCAGCATGATCACTGCCTTGACGCTTTCGCCCCACTCCTCGTGGGGGACGCCCACGGTGGAGGAGTCGGCCACGGCCGGGTGCTTGATCAGCTCGTTGTCGACTTCCTGCGGATAGATGTTCACCCCACCGGAGATGATGGTCTCGGCGCTGCGCCCGGTGAGGAAGAGATAGTCGTCCTCGTCGAAATAGCCGACATCGCCCATGGTGAAGAAGTCATCCACCCGGGAAGCCTGGGTCTTGGCGTCGTCCTTGTAGTACTGGAACCCGCCGCCCGGGGGCAGCTGGTGATAGATGGTCCCGGCAACGCCATTGGGGCAGTCCTTGCCGTCCTCACCGATGATCCGCACCTTGAGCAGGGCCGGACGCTTGCCGACACTGCCGGGCTTGGCCAGCCATTCCTCGGAGCTGATGGTGAAGCCGGCCCCGCCCTCGGAGCCTGCATAATACTCCGACAGGACCGGGCCGAACCATTCGATCATGGCGGCCTTGACCTCTGGCGGGCAGGGGGCCGCGCCGTGGACCACATAGACCACATGGCTGACATCGTGCTGGGCCTTGACCTCGGGAGGCAGGGCCAGCAGGCGCTGGAACATGATGGGGACCAGGTGCATGTGGGTTACCCGGCGCTCGGAGATGGTCTCTAGGATCTGCTGGGAATCCCACTTGTCCATAAAGACCAGGGTCACGCCCGCACCCATGGCGGCGCGGACGTCGAAGGCAAGCGGGGCGGCATGATAGGCCGGGCCGGCGCACATCTGGACCGAGGTGGCGTGGTCATAGCCACGCATGGCGTACATGGCCGTCGGGGTCGGTGGCGGCGGGGTGGCGCGATAGACGCCCTTGGGCCGACCGGTGGTGCCGGAGGTGTACATCATCTGGTTGCCAAGGACCGGGTCGGTGATGTCGGACCCGTCCTGGGCGGCCAGGGCGTCATTATAGGACTCAAAACCTTCCACGGCCCCGCCCACGGCCAGCTTGACCGTGACATTGGGGCAGTCGGAGCTGGCCTCCACCAGGGTGGCGACCCGGGCCTCGCCGATCACGGCCTTGGCCTCGCAATCGCGGATGATGTAGCCGATCTCGTCGGCGGTGAGGTGCCAGTTGACCGGGGTGATGCGCATCCCGGCGCGCAGGGTGGCGGCCAGGGTCTCGACGAACTCGGCGCGGTTGGAGCAGACCAGGGCCACGGCATCGCCGGCCTTCAGGCCGCGTGAGCGCAACAGACGGGCCAGCTTGTTGGCATTGGAATTGATCTTGGCGAAACTGTGGGCCGTGCCATCGGGGTCATAGACCGCGACCCGATCCGGCTGGACCTGGGCCCAGACCGCATTGGTCATACCCAGCAGGGCGGCGTCAGTGAGACGCGTTTCGAGATCCGCCTGAGCGTTCAAATCCATAAAATGTCCTCCCGTCGCCGATATGTGTCCGGCGCGATTTTTATTGGGCTTCGGGGTCAAGCCTGAACCGATGCGTCCACGGGCAAAATGCACCCGGGCTGCTACCGCCTTGCCCCCTGGGAGGACTATTGCAGGTGAAGACGAGATCGACAACGCCCCGCCGCCGACATCGCGGTCGGCGGACTCAGACTTGTGTTCGTCGCCTCAGCCGAAGGTCTTGCGAGCCCATTTCAGGATCAGATAACCGCCAAGGGCGCTGACCCCTGTCAGGAAGGTGCCCCAGCCGATGTCCAGCAGGGTGATCCGAGTTGACCAGACCTTGAGCGTCGCCTGATTGGTCAGGTCATAGGTGGCATAGGCCATGGCCCCCAGCATCGCACCCCGGGTCAGGGCCTGACGCCAGCTCGTGGCGGGCACTACCACCAGGGCCAGCAGGCCTGAGATATAGATCAGATAGAAGGCCAGGGCGGCCTGAAGGTTGACGTCCTGGGCCAGGACCGGATCCAGGGTCGGACGATATATGCCCGGGCCGATCTGGGTAAGCCAGACGGCGTCCACGGCTCCAAGGACGATCCCCGTTCCGATAAAGGCGACAACATATCTAAGCATGTACATCCTCGTCATGAAGTGAAGATACGGACGGCCCCCGCCTGTGGTTGCAGGTCAGGTCGGGAATCCGGGGTGGCGTCGTCCGATCCGCTGCCCCAGAATGTCGTCATATTTGAAAGTGGATATTGCGATGAGTGATTCACACCCCTCCCGGCGGGGTGAGGCCTCGACAGGGCCCGAGGTGTTCTCCGATGTTCACAAGGTAGATGCCAAGGCCATGCCGCGGGTTCTGCCGCGGATCGTCGGGCTCGCCTTCCGATATCCGGGGATGATGTCCCTGGCCATCCTCTGTTCCCTGGGTTCAGCCCTGGCCAGCCTGGCCCTGCCGCGCCTCATCGGTCAGGCCGTGGACCAGGCCCACAATCTGCTCTCTGCAAGCCAGGTCGATATTGACCTCGTGCGTCATGCCCTTTGGATCTCTGCCGCCCTTGTGGTGGCCGCCACGGTGACCCGCGGCGTCATGACCATGCTGGCGGGTTATGTGGGGGAGTGGGTCAGCCAGAAGGTGGGCTATGACCTGCGCATCCAGTTCTTCCAGCAGCTGCAGCGCCTGTCCTTCGGCTTTCATGATCGCATCCATTCCGGTGACCTGATCACCCGGGGCATGCTGGATCTGGAAGGCGCCCGGGTCTTCATCCAGGGGGGCATGGTGCCCCTGCTGACCCTGGTCCTGCTCCTGGCCACCTCCAGCTATATGATGCTGACCACGGACCTCACCATGGGGCTGATCGGTCTGGCCTTTGTGCCCTTTTCGGCCGGGGCCCTGGGGCGGATGGGCTTTCTGCTGCGGGTGACCTGGCTGAGGTTCCAGGAACTGATGGCGGCCCTGACCTTGACCATGGAGGAAAATCTTCAGGGGATCCGGGTGGTCCGCGCCTTTGCCGGCAAGACCTTCGAGATGGCCAAGTTCGACAAGGCCTCCATGGATGCCCTGGCCTATTCCTATCACCGGATTACCCTCAGGCTGCGCGCAGTCTCGGTCATGCAGGTGACCTTCAATGCCTCCATGGCCGGAGTCCTTTTCTATGGGGGGCACAAGGTTGCGGCGGGCCTCATCAGTCCGGGCCAGCTCACGGCCTATCTTTTCTATCTCACCCTGCTCCAGGGGCCGATCCGCCAGATCGCCATGATCTTCAATGCGGCGGCCCGGGCGACCTCGTCCGGTGGTCGTCTGTTCGAGATTCTGGATCTGGCACCGGAGGTGGCGGATGCGCCGGGGGCCAAGCCCCTGGCCCCGACCCGCGGTGTGCTGAGATTTGAGCATGTCGACTTCGCCTATGCCCCCGGCACTCGCAACATCATCTCCGATGTCAGTTTCGAGGTCGCGCCGGGGCAGACCCTTGGCCTGGTGGGCCCCCCCGGTTCGGGCAAGTCGACCCTGGCCAATCTGATTCCGCGTTTCTACGACGTGACCGGTGGGCGGATCACCCTGGACGGGGTGGATATCCGCGAGGTGACTCTGGCCTCCTTGCGGGAATATGTGGGCCTGGTTCAGCAGGAGGCCTTCCTGTTCGACTCCTCCATCGGCCACAATGTCGCCTATGCCGACCCCTGGGCCGAGGAGACCCGAATCGTCTCTGCCACCCGC
>CAIYZB010000371.1 GCA_903930545.1 uncultured Alphaproteobacteria bacterium | reverse complement strand
GGGACTCGAAGCGGGCGCTGAGGGAGGCCGCGACGGGGTTGAAAATGCTCACCGTCAGGATCCCCAGGGCGAATGCAGCCGCCCCTGCAGGCAGGATGAATTGCCAGGCCGAGATGCCCGCCGCCCGCATGGCCACCAGTTCACTGGTCCGGTTCAAGCCGACAAAGGCGGCCATGCCACCGAACAGAAAGACGAATGGCAGGACGAGGATGACGATGCCGGGAGCCTTCAGCAGGGTCAGGCCAAACAACTGGGTCACGCTGACATCGGCGCGCACACCCACCGACCGGGAAAGGTCCACAAACTGGACCAGCAGGATCACCGCCAGGATGACCGCAAAGGCGGTCCCGACGCCCATCAGAGTTCGGGCAAGGACATAGCGCTCGAGACGTCCGATCAGGGTCACGTCACGGCCCCGCGAAGCCAGGGCCACCGAAACTCCGGTCGGGAAACAGGCAGGCGATAGACCTCTCTCAGGGCCACAGCCACCGTGGCAATGGGCACCAGATACTGCAGCAGATTGATCCAGGCCATGTCCTCGCAGGCCGCCTGGACGATGAAGCCCAAGATCCGGACCCCGGCGGCGATCCCGCCAAAGGCAGCCATACGGCGACCGTATCCGAGCCTGGAAAATCCGCCCCCGACCACGGCAGAAATGGCCAGGGCCATGAAAGCGATATTGTAGAGCGGCCCGGCGAGGCGAGCATGGCCCTCGGCCATCAGCTTCAGGCGGTTTCGCTGTTCCCAGTCCTGGGTCAGGTCGGGGAAGAGAAGTTCGTGAAGATAGCGATCGGATGGCTTGAAATGGACCAGTTCGTCGCTGTCGATCAGACTGGAGAGGTCGAAAATGTATTCGTCAAAGGACAGGAAATTGAGCACGCCGGAGGCGCTGAACTCCTGGTTCGAACCCTTCATCATCACCAGCAAGGGCTTGCCGTCACGCTTCACCAGCCGGCCCTGATCAGCGGTATAGGTGGTGGCCCCGCCATCGTCGCGAACCTGATGGATGAACAGGTTGTGGATCAGGCCATCGGTGTCCACCGACTGGGCATAGACGGTAAGGCCCGGGCTGGGCTGGCTGAACTCGCCTTCGCGGATCAGGGTGGCGGCGAGGTCGGTTCGAACGGTGAACAGGGTCTGGCGCATCTCCCGCGAGGCCGCAGGCTGGATCCAGAGATTGGTCACAAGGGCCAGAAGGGCCACCATGGCCCCCAGCCGCATGGCCGGGGCGATGAGCTGGGAGCGGCTCATGCCCCCGGCAAAGCAGATCACCAGTTCCTGCTCGGTCTGCAGCCGGTTCAGGGCCACCAGGGCCGCAACGAAAAGGGCTATGGGCAGGACGATGTTGATCAACTGCGGCATGGCCAGCAGGGTGACCTTAAGAAAGACCAGGGCCGACTGTCGCTGGGTGACAATTATGTCCAGGGCGTTCAGGCTCTGACTCAGCAAGGCAACCGCCCCGAGCGCGCACACGGCCAGCACAGTCGGTCCGAGAAGTTGTCGCAGGAGGTAGCGGTCGATGAGGCGCATGGACCAAGAAATGAAAACGTCCGTGGCCTTTGGGTGGCCGGAACCATGAAGCTGCTCTAAATCATGCGTTGCCGCGCCGCACAACCGCCTGAGAAAATGGGGGCCTGCGTCGGTGCAAACCTTTTTCGAATTGAGGCCTTGAATGGAAATCGAATTCGTTGCGGCCAATGCCGCTCTTGGTGCCGGTTCGGCCCTGGCCCTGGTGGTGTTTGAGGGCGAGGCCGCCAGCCTTGAGGGCGGCACCTTTGCCTCTGTCGTCGGCGCCAGCCGCTTCACCGGAGCCAAGGGCCAGAGCCTTGAGGTTCCGGCCTTTGCCGGCTCGGCTCGCACGGTCCTGATCGGTGGCGGCAAGGCAGCCGAGTTCGACGATCTGGCGGCCGAGAATACAGCAGCTTCCGCCTATACGGCACTGAAACTCTGCGGACTTTCGGAATTGCGTATTCGCATGCCGTCCCGACCGGCCCTGGGGGCCTTCGGTGTGCGTCTGGCCAGCTACCGCTTTGACAAGTATCGCACCAAGGAAGCCGCCGAAAAGAAGCCTTCAGTGATCAAGGTCAGCATCGAAGCGGCTGATCCAACGGAGGCGAGCGAGGCCTTTGCCCCCCTCTCGGCCCTGGCCAATGCCATTTCCTTCAGCCGTGACCTGGTTTCCGAGCCGCCGAACGTTCTCTATCCGGCCGAATTTGCCCGCCGGGTGAAGGCTCTGGAGGTCCTGGGTCTCGAAGTCGAGATTCTGGGCGAGGCCGAGATGGCCGCCCTGGGCATGGGCTCCCTGCTTGGCGTGGGTCAGGGTTCCGTTCGCGAAAGCCAGTTGGCCATTCTTCGCTGGAACGGCGCTGACGACAAATCCGCCCAGCCTGTGGCCTTTGTCGGCAAGGGCGTCTGCTTCGACACAGGCGGCATCAGCCTGAAGCCCGCCGACGGCATGGAAGACATGAAGTGGGACATGGGCGGGGCAGGGGCTGTGGCAGGCCTCATGCACGTCCTGGCCGGTCGCAAGGCCAAGGTGAATGCGGTGGGGATCCTCGGTCTTGTCGAGAACATGCCTGACGGCAACGCCCAGCGCCCCGGCGATGTGGTGACCTCCATGTCGGGCCAGACCATCGAGATCATCAATACCGATGCGGAAGGCCGCCTCGTCCTGGCCGATGCCGTCTGGTACTGCCAGGACCGGTTCAAGCCGAAGTTCATGGTGGACCTTGCCACCCTGACTGGAGCCATCATCATTGCCCTGGGTAATGACTATGCCGGTTTGTTCAGCAATAACGATGAGTTGTCTGAAAATCTTCTGGCCGCATCCAAGGCCGAGGCCGAGCCCCTGTGGCGTCTGCCCCTGCCGGCCCAATATGACAAGAACATCGACAGTGCCATTGCCGACATGAAGAATACCGGCGGCCGTCCTGGCGGCTCGATCACGGCGGCCATGTTCATCCAGCGCTTTGTCAACAAGGTCCCCTGGGCCCACCTCGACATCGCCTCTACCGCCTGGAAGAAGCCCTCCACCGTCCCGACCATTCCTGATGGGGCCACGGGCTTTGGGGTTCGCCTCCTGAACCGGATGGTGGCTGATCGCTACGAAGGCTGATCGGCACCCCTTGGCCTATCTGCTGGTTCACAGCCCCCTGACCGGTCCCACTTGCTGGGACGGGGTCAGGGTGGCGCTGACTCAAAGGGGATATCAGGCTCAGGTCGCGGTTTTTCCCCCACTCACCGACCCGGTCACCGTGGCCCAGGCCATTGCCGATCAGGCCGGGAGCGGAACCGTGGTGGTTTTGCATTCCGGTGCAGGCAGCCTGGCCCCGGCCATAGCCGACCTGTCGGATGGCAGGGTGATAGCGGCAGCCTTTGTGGACGCCGTCCTGCCCCATCCTGGCCGCAGCTGGTTCGATACGGCCTCCGCGGGCCTTGGGCAGAGACTGCGGGACCTGGTGATCGATGGCTGTGTACCCTCCTGGGACCAGTGGTTTGGAGAGGGAGCCATGGCCCAGCTCCTGCCCGATCCCGCTCAACGTGAGGCCTTTGAGCGCGAGCTGACCTCTACCCCTGTCAGCTGGCTGGAGGGACCGGCCCCGGACATTGATTTCGGACTGGAGCCGGCCTCTGCCTTTCTGCGCCTGTCGAAGATCTATGAGGACGAGGCTGCCGAGGCCCGTCATCGCGGCTGGCCGACCCTCAGGCTCGATCTCGGCCACCTTGCCCTGATGACCCATCCCGCCGAGGTGGTAAGGTCTCTGATCGAGGTCACGAAGCGGTTCCGATGAGCGGGTGCGAGGTCTGGTTCTATCATCTGGAACGGACGGGGCTGGACCAGGCCCTGCCCGAACTGCTGGAAAAGACGCGGGGCAGGGGCTGGAAGGCCGTGGTCCGCGCAACCGAAGCCGAGCGGCTCGAGGCCCTGGACAGCTGGCTATGGACCTATCGCGACGACAGCTTTCTGCCCCACGGTCTGGTCAGCGAGCCCGGCGCAGCCCGTCAGCCGGTGCTTCTGACGACGGGGGAGGATAATCCGGCGGCGGCCGAGGCCCTGTTCCTGATTGATGGTGCCGAGACCGGCGAACTGGACGGCTATACCCGGTGCGTGATCTTGTTCGACGGCGGTGACGCGGAGGCTCTGGCCAAGGCACGCCGTCAGTGGACCCAGATCAAGGCCAGGGGCCTGTCGGCGTCCTACTGGAAGCAGACCGGTCGGGGATGGGAGAAACAGGCATGATCAAACGCCTCGCACTGGGCCTGGGTTGCCTGATGGTCGCGTCCTGCGCCAGTCCGCCCCCGCCGCCTCCACCCCCGCCGCCACCTCCGCCCAAGGTCACCCCTGCACCTGTCGTTGACCAATGCGGGGCGGCAGAGGCCCAGTCCTATATCGGGCGCAACCGGATCACCCTTCCGGTGCCTGTGCAGCCCGCCCTGCAAAGGGTGACCTGCAACACCTGTCCGGTGACCCTGGACTACAATCCCCGGCGGCTGAACTTCTTCTATGACGCCCGAACTGGCCTGGTGACCCAGGTCCGCTGCGGCTAGACGGCTGAGTGATGACCCAGGATCTGATTTCGGAAAGCCTCGAGCGGGTGGCCGAACGCCATGGCGATCCGGCAAAGGCCGTCTATGCGCGGCTCTTTTCCCAGCAGCCGGAGATGGAAGCCCTGTTTGTCGGCGACAAGGACGGCCTGTCCCGGGGCAATATGCTGGCCAATGTCTTTGAGGTGATCCTCGATCTGGCGGGGCCGCGGTCCTATGGCCTCAACATGGTACGGGCCGAGATTACCAACCACGACCAGCTGGGTGTTCCCGGGGCGGTCTTTATGAGCTTCTTTCCGGTTGTTGTTGAAACCCTGAAGGAACTGTCCGGCGATGACTGGACCCCTGAGGTCGCCGCAGCCTGGGCCGGGGTGCTGGACGACCTGGCCAGTCTGGTCCCGGCCTGAGCGAGGTTCTCGTGTTTCTGAAATCCCTTATCCTTGCAGGACTGGTCCTGGTGCCCATGTCGATCGCCCCCAAGGCCGTTGCTGAATCCCTCACCCTGGATCGGGTCTATGCTTCGCCGGATCTCTCGGGGCCCCGCGCCCGAGGCGTCAAGCTGTCGCCGGATGGACGGGCCGTGACCTATATGAAGGCCAAGGTCACTGATGCCCGGATGACGGACCTTTGGATCGCCGAGGTGGCCGGGGGCGAACCGCGTCTGCTGATTGATGGTGGCAAGCTCATTCCCGAGGGCCGGGTCCTTTCAGAGGCAGAAAAGAGCCGCCGGGAGCGGCAGGGCATTCAGTCGCGCGGGGTCGTGACCTATGCCTGGGACGATCAAGGCCGCTTCATCCTGGCACCGGTGGAAGGCGACCTGTGGCTCTATCGTCTCGCCGATTCCAGCCTGACCCAGCTGACCCGCTCCGCTGCTGACGAGATCGACGCCAAGGTCTCGCCGAAGGGGAGCTTTGTGTCCTTCGTCCGGGACGACAACCTCTACGTCATGCCCTCGGCTGGCGGCGCTGAACGTGCCCTGACCTCGGGGGGCAATGAACTGACCAGCTGGGCGACCGCCGAGTTCATCGCCCAGGAGGAAATGAACCGCGACACCGGTTACTGGTGGAGCCCCACCGAGGGCTATATCGCCCTTGCCCATGTGGACCAGAGCGGCGTCGACATAGTCGCCCGCGCCGATATCGGGGCCGAGGGCGCAGTCATTGTCAATCAGCGCTATCCCCGGGTGGGGCGTCCCAATGCCATTGTCGATCTCTATGTGGCGGACCTGAAGACCGGCGAAAAGGTCAAGGTCGACCTCGGCAAGGACACCGACATCTATCTGGCCAGGGTCGACTGGTCGGTGGATGGTGCCACCCTCTATGTCCAGCGCCAGACCCGCGACCAGAAGCGTCTGGATATCCTCACCGTTGATCCGACCACGGGGGCGAGCCGGGTCATCCTGACCGAGACCAGCCCGCATTGGGTTGAACTGACCCACGACTTCACACCCCTGAAGGCGGGGGGCTTTCTCTGGACCTCGGAGCGGGACGGTTTCCGCCACATCTATCTGCACGACGCCAGGGGCAAATCGGTGCGTCAGGTCACCCATGGCGCCTGGCCGGTGCACCGCATTGCCGGGATCGATGAGACGAAGGGCCTTGTCTTCTTCGAGGCCAACCGGGACCTGCCCATCGAACGCCAGCTGTTTTCGGTGGCCTATGCCAAGGCCTCCGATCCCAGGGCCCTGACCCCTGCAGGCGGCTCGTGGGCAACCGAGGTGGCCAAGTCGGGTCAGGCCTTCACAGGTATCTATTCTGATCCTTCCACACCGCCCCGGACGGGCCTCTATCGGGCCGATGGCCAATTGGTGCGCTGGATCGAGGAGAACCGACTGGCGGAGGGCCATCCCTACTGGCCACATGTCGATCGCCTGAGACTGCCGGAATTCGGAACCATCAAGGCGGCTGACGGTCAGGACCTGTGGTGGTCCATTCGCACCCCGCCGGGCTTCGATCCCAAGCGGAAATATCCGGTCATCGTCCAGACCTATGGCGGTCCCACCAGCAACATGGTCAGCCGCGCCTGGATGGACCCCTCCGACCAGCTGTTCCTCGAGGCCGGCTACATCCTGTTCCGCCTGGACAATCGTGGCTCACCCAATCGCGGGGTCAAGTTTGAAACCGCCCTGGATCGCCGTCTGGGGACCGTAGAAATTGCCGACCAGATTTCCGGGGCCCATCATCTGGCCAGTCTGGCCTATGTCGATGCCAGCCGGATCGGGATCATGGGCTGGTCCTATGGCGGGTTCACGACCCTCCACGCCCTGACGACGCCGGACACGCCCTTTGCCGCCGGGATCGCGGGTGCCCCGCCCACAGACTATCGCCTCTACGATACCCACTATACCGAGCGTTACATGGGCACCGAGCGGGACAATCTGGCCGGCTATGAGGGGGCCGAGATCACCCGGCGTCTGGGCAATCTCAAGCCCGGCACCCTGTTGCTGATGCACGGCATGGCCGACGACAATGTCACCTATGACAATTCCACCCGGGTCATGGCCGCCCTGCAATCCCGCGCCATCGCGTTTGAAAGCATGGACTATCCGGGCTTGAGGCACCGGGCCGGCTGGACCCAGGCCAATTACAAGCACCGCATGGCCACCTGGCTGGATTTCTTCGGCCGCAAGCTGAAGCCGGGGAACTGACCCATGCTGACCCTGCTGGGCGTGGCCGTGGTGGTGGTGGGCTTTGCGGTCCGCTTCAACCCGCTGCTGGTGGTTGTGGCTGCGGCCTTTGTCACGGGCGTGGCGGCGGGCCTGACCCCCGTCGAGGTCCTGGCGGCCTTCGGCAAGGCCTATAATGACAACCGCTTTGTCAGTGCGACCCTGCTGGTACTGCCGGTAATCGGCATTGCCGAGCGGGCAGGCCTGCAGGAGCGGGCCCGGACCCTGATCGCTGGGTTCAAGGGGGTGTCGGCGGGGCCCTTCCTGGTGGGCTATCTGGCCTTTCGCCAGATCACCTCGGCCCTGGGACTGACATCCATTGCAGGACAGGCCCAGACCGTGCGGCCCATGATTGCCCCCATGGCCGAGGGTGCAGTGGAGGCCCGGCATGGCCCCCTCAGCGATGAGGATCGCAATGACCTGAAGGCTCAGGCCGCAGCCACCGACAATATCGGACTGTTCTTTGGCGAGGATATCTTCATCGCCATCGGCTCCATCTTGCTGATGGTCGGGTTCCTGGCCGCCAGCGGCATAGAGGTGGAGCCTCTGCAGCTGTCGGTCTGGGCCATCCCCTCCGCCATTATCGCCTTCCTGCTGCATGGTGCCCGGCTGCTTATGGCGGATCGGCGGCGGGGCAGGGGCCGATGATCAAGATCGGGATCGTCTATCTGCTGGCCGGTCTGGTCTTCGGGGCCTTTGCCATCCTGAGTCTGACCGACCGGAACAATTCGCGCCGAGTCGGTAACGGGGCTTTCTGGGGGCTGGTTTCCTTGAGCTTCCTGGCCGGAGACCGGCTGGGGGATGTGGGCAACGGTCTGCTGGTTCTGGGCCTGGCCCTGATTGCCGGCCTTGGTGGACTGGGACGAGGCCAACCGGATACCACCGGGCCGGAGGAACGGGTCGAGCTGGCCGCGCAGCTGGGCAACCGCCTCTTCGTCCCCGCCCTGACCATTCCCGCCGTGGTCCTTCTGGGCACCCTGGTGCTGAAACACATTTACATCGACGGTGTGGCCCTGTTCGACCCGAAACAGGCGACCCTGATCTCCGTGGCCCTGGGGGCCGTTGTGGCCATGGTCGTCGCCTTGATTCTACTGCGCCAGCCCCTGATCAGCCCTCTTCAGGAGGGGCGTCGCCTCATGGACACTGTGGGCTGGGCGGCCCTGCTGCCCCAGGCCCTGGCGGCACTGGGGGCCGTCTTTGCCCTGGCCGGGGTCGGGCAGCTGATCGGGGACCTGGTCACCCAGTGGATCCCGATGGACCAGAGGCTGGTGGCGGTAGCGACCTATTGTCTGGGCATGGCGGGTTTCACCATGATCATGGGCAATGCCTTTGCGGCCTTTCCGGTCATGACGGCCGGGATCGGCCTGCCCATCGTGATCCAGAAGTTCGGCGGTGATCCCGCGGCGGTCTGTGCCATCGGCATGCTGTCGGGCTTCTGCGGAACCCTGATGACCCCCCTGGCGGCCAACTTCAATCTGGTGCCCGCCGCCCTTCTCGAACTGCCTGACCGATACGCGGTCATCAAGGCGCAGATCCCTACGGCCCTGCCCTTGCTGATCGGCAATATGCTGGTGATGTATGCCTTCGCTTTCCACTGACCTCGCCACCCGCTTTGCCGGGATCGCCCTTGGCCATGTGACCCAGGAATTTCCCAACAAGCTGGATCATGTGATCACCGGCCCGGAGGACGTGACCGGACCGCGCCATCAGCATCCGATTTTCTTCGGCAGCTTTGACTGGCACTCCTGTGTCCACGGCTACTGGCTGCTGGCGACCCTGCTGCGGCTGCACCCGGAAAATGGCCGGGCCGCCGATATTGTCGCCCTGTTTGACGATGCCTTCGTCGCCGAAAAGGTGGCCGTCGAGGTCGCCTATCTGGCCCGTCCCGCCGCCCGGGGTTTCGAGCGCCCCTATGGCTGGGGCTGGCTGCTCATGCTTCAGGCCGAACTGGTGCGCCATGAAGGTCGCGTTTGGGGTGAACAGCTGGCACCCCTCGCGGTCGCCTTTTCTGAACGCTTCAAGACCTTTCTGCCCAAGGCCGGGTATCCCTTGAGGGCCGGGGTCCATTCCAACACCGCTTTTGCCCTGCGTCTGGCCGATGACTATGCCCGGCAGTGCGGGGACACCGAACTCGGCGAGCTGGTCCGCAGCACTGCCCTGCACTGGTATGGTCAGGACCGTGACTGCCCGGCCTGGGAGCCCTCGGGGGATGAGTTCCTGTCACCCGCCCTGCAGGAGGCCGAGCTTATGCGCCGGGTGCTGGACCAGGCAGCTTTCAGGGCCTGGTTCGCCGAATTCCTGCCCCGCGCCGCAAAGCGCGAGCCAGCCGCCCTTTTCAGCCCGGCCACGGTGTCGGACCGGAGCGACGGCAAGATCGTGCACCTGGATGGCCTGAACCTCAGTCGGGCCTGGTGCTGGCAGGGCATTGCCGCCTCGCTGGCACCGGACGATCCCGTCCGCGCCGTCGCCCTTGAGACGGCCAGCGCCCATCTGGAGGCCAGTATCGGCCATGTGGCGGGCGACTATATGGGCGAGCACTGGCTGGCCAGCTTCGCCCTTCTGGCCCTGCTGCCCCCAGCCCTGGACTAGGGCTTCGAGATGAAGGCCCCGGCAGGACCGGGGAAGACCACGGGGCTCTCGTAGCCGTCCGCCGAAACGGCCGTGACGCCGAAGAACCAGTCATCGATGACCACGCCCTTCAGGACCTCGCTGGTGGCCGTTGTTTCCTTCATCTGCCTTGACGACCACTGGGCGTCCGTCGTGCCACGCCAGTAGATCCGATAGGCCGCAGCTCCATTGACCGGGGTCCAGCTGACCGTCGTGTCGGGAGAGACAGCCCCCTCGATCTTGACGCCTTCAGGCGGGGCCGGGGCGCGGGCCAGGGCGGCCATGGCCACGACATTCAGCCGTGTCACCTGGGCCAGATATGGGAAGTCGACCCCGGAGATCACATCGCCATAGGCCCGGCCGTTCTCGGTGCGCAGGTCCTGATGCTGACGATCATAGTTCTCTGCGGCCTCGGTGATCCGCACGGCTGGATAGCCGGCATTGAGCAGTTCGGTCTGGTCGCCACCGCGACCGAAGCGGTCGGTCCGGTAGATCATGGTGACGTCGAACGACTTCAGATAGGTCGCGGCAATCCCGTCCAGGAAGCGGGCAATGTTGCGGGAGGGGCTGTCCACCTCACCGCCGTTATACCGCCGCTGATTAGCCTGTTCCGGAGTCTCCACCGTCTTGGTGCCTTCGGAAAAGACCCGGACCCGGTCGCGGACCACAGCCCCGCTGGAGCCGTGGACATTGCCGATGATATCGTTGTTCAGATTGGCCTCGACCCGCCAGCCCCGCTCCTTGGCCAGGGTAGCGATGACCTTGCCGCCATAGAGACCCTGTTCCTCGCCCTCCAGGGCGGCAAAGACGAGGGTGGCGGGGAACTTGTATTTCGACAGGACCCTGGCCGCCTCGAAGACCGCCGAGGTGCCGGAGCCGTCATCATTGGCCCCGGGCGCATCGTCCGTGGCATTCATGGGATCGGTGACCCGGCTATCGATATGGCCGGTGATCAGGATCACCCGGTCAGGGTCGGTGGTGCCCTTTTGCACCGCGACAATGGCCCCGATATTGGCCGTGCCGGGGATGCGGCGGCCGGTGAAGGCCTGCATGGGAACCTCAACCGCCAGACAACCGCCGCAGTCGGCCGAAATGGCGCGGAACTCCTCGGCCGCCCAGCGCTCGGCGGCACCGATCCCGCGCGTCGGAGAAGTCCGATCCGACAGAGTGTGGCGGGTGCCGAAACTGACCAGCTTTTCGATGGTGGCCTTGAGGCGTGCCTCCTGGACCTGGGGCGGCAGGGCAGCCAGGTCATCGTGGCGCCCAGGGCCAGCGGCCATGAGAAGCGGTGCAGCCAGCAGGCTGATCAAAATGTGGCGCATGGTCGGGTCCCCGGTTCGAGACAACAGGATAGGGCGGGTCGGCCCATCAAATCCAGTCAGGCGTCAGACTTGAGCGCCTCATAGGCTTCCACTGCGTCCAGCCACTCGGCCTCGGCGGCCTCCAGGGCGATCTGGGCCTTGTCCCTTTGGCGACCCAGTTCGGCGGCCTTGGTCGTGCTGGCCCCGAAAATCTTCGGATCCGTGAGGGACTTGTCCAGCTCGGCGACCGCTGCCGTCGCGCGGGCAAGTGCGGCTTCAGCCGTCTCGGCGCGGCGACGGGCCGTGCCAGTGGGGACCTTGGGCTTGGAGACAATGACCGGAGCGGGCTTGGGGGCCGGGGCTGCAGGCACCTGGGTCGGGCTGCGGGCGTTCTGGCGGGCGCGCTCGATGACAAACTTGGCATAGTCGTCCATATCGCCCTCGAAGGGGGCGATGGTGCCATCCGCCGCCAGCCAGAGCCGGTCAGCCACCAGTTCCATCAGGGAGCGGTCGTGGGTGATGAGGATCACCGCGCCTTCATAGTCGTTCAAGGCATCCAGGAGGGCCCGGCGGCTGTCGATGTCCAGGTGGTTGGTGGGCTCGTCGAGGATCAGAAGGTGAG
Organism: uncultured Alphaproteobacteria bacterium; assembly: GCA_903930545.1. Taxonomy (GTDB): domain Bacteria; phylum Pseudomonadota; class Alphaproteobacteria; order Caulobacterales; family Caulobacteraceae; genus Phenylobacterium. Next base: position 3,048 of record CAIYZB010000371.1, on the reverse strand, counting down.
GGGCCTCGGTGGCCACCAGGTTCAGCAGCAGGCGGGCACGCTCGCCGCCGGACAGGTTGGCGACCTGGGTGTCGACTTTCTGGAAGCCCAGACCATACTGGGCCAGGCGGGCCCGGCGGGAGGCCTCGCTGGCCTCGGGCATCGCACCCCGGATGATGTCCAGGGGGGTGTCAGTGGGGTTCAGGGCCTCGATCTGATGCTGGTGGAACCAGCCGACTTTCAATCGGGCCGAGCGCTTCAGTTCTCCGGATTCTTCCTTCAGGGCCCCGGCGATCAGCTTGGCGAAGGTGGACTTGCCCGCCCCATTGACACCCAGCAGACCGATCCGGTCATCGAGGTCGAGGCGCAGGTTCATGCCCTTGAGGATCGGTGTTCCGCCATAGCCGGCATTGACCCCTTCCAGCCTGATCAGGGGCGGGGCCAGGGGACGCTCGGGGGAGGGCAGGACGAAGGGCGAGGTGTGTTCGATACTGACCGCCGAAACCGGTGGCAGCTTGGCGATCATCTTCAGACGGCTCTGGGCTTGGGCGGCCTTTGAGGCCTTGGCCCGGAAGCGGTCGACAAATTCCTGCAGGTGGGCGCGCTGGGCCTCGACCTTGGAACGGGCGGCATCGGCCAGACGGGCCTTTTCCTCCCTCTGTCGTTCGAAGCTGTCATAGCCCCCGACATAGAGGTTCAGTTTGCCGTCCAGCAGATGCAGGATGTGGTCGCAGGAGTTGTTCAGGATCTCGCGGTCGTGGCTGATGATCACCGCCGTGTGGGGGTATTTCTTCAGCCGGGCTTCGAGCCACAGGGCCCCTTCGAGGTCCAGGTAGTTGGTCGGTTCGTCGAGCAAGAGCAGGTCGGGCTCGGCAAAAAGGGCGGCCGCAAGGGCGACCCGCATCCGCCAGCCGCCGGAGAACTCCGCCATGGTGCGATGCAGGTCGGCATGGCTGAAGCCAAGGCCGGAAAGGATTTCCGCGGCCCGGGACGGTGCGCGGTCCGCACCGATCTCGCTCAGCCGGGCATAGATCTCGCCGATGGCCTCGGGCTCAGCCGTGTCCAGGGATTGGAGCAGCTCATGACGCTCCTGGTCCGCCTCCAGAACAGTGTCCAGCAGGGTAACCGGGGTGGCCGGGTGTTCCTGATCCACCGATGCGACCCGGGCGGTCTTCGGATAGCTGATCTCGTTATCGCCAGCGTGGAGTTCGCCAAGGATCAGCTTGAACAGAGTCGATTTGCCGACCCCGTTCCGGCCGACAAGACCGACGTGGGCACCCACGGGAATGCTGATCGTCGCGTGGTCAAAAAACCGGCGGCCCCAGGCGTCGAAGGTGAGATCGTGAATCTGCAGCATGGCAAGGCCGGGGCCTTAGCGCATTTCTGCTGCAATGCGAAATGCCCAGTCGCGCCTCAGTGAACGTGACTGTGCCGGTGGCGGTGATGCTGGTCCGGATAGTGGGGATGAGTGTGGGTCAGAACCTCATGGGAATGAGGGTGGCTGTGGGGTTCGCCGACCGGATCATCAGGTCCATGACTGTGCTGGTGGTGGGCGTCGTGAACGTGCCTGTGTTCGTGTTCCAGAGCTTCGTGGGTGTGTTCGTGTTCATGACCCTCGGCGAGGTGCAGCCAGACCCCGATCGCCATCAGAAGGCCCGCCAGGACAAGCGTCGCGGTGACTGGTTCGGCAAACAGGACCAGAGAAATGGCGGCACCCACGAAGGGGGCGGTTGAAAAATAGGCTCCGGTTCTTGCGGCACCCAGATGCCTCAGACCCAGGACAAACATCACCAGACTGACTCCATAGCCGAGGAAGCCGATGAGGCCGGCGACGAGGGCCACGTCCAATGCGGGCAGGTGGGCCCCACTGGTCAGGGCGAGAGCTAGATTGACGCCCCCGGCCACGAGGCCCTTGATCATGGACAGTTGCACCGGGTCGGCCGAGCTGAGCTTGCGGGTCAGATTGTTGTCCACCCCCCAGGCAAGACAGGCCCCGGCAACCGCCAGGGCCCCGAGGCCAAGGCCGTCGACCTGTCCCTGCCAGCTCAGCAGGACTGCGCCGGCCAGAATGGCCAATGCCCCCAGCAGAAGCCGGCGGTCGACGTTCTCGCGAAAGGCAAGCCAGGCGATCGCCATGGTCGCCAGACCTTCGAGATTGAGCAGCAGGGCCGTAGAAGCAGCTGATGTGGTGGACAGCCCCACCATCAGCAGCACGGGTCCTATGACCCCGCCGCTCAGCACCACAAGCCCAAGCCAGGGCAGATCGGCGCGGCGGATGGGTGCCTCTGTCAGGGTCTGGCCCGCCAGTTTCCGGATGACCTGGATCGCCGCCAGACCGAGCCCCGATCCCAGATAGAGCAGGGCCGCCATCAGCCAGGGATTGAGACCACCCCCCAGCAGGAGCTTGGCAAAAGGTGTACTGGCTCCGAACAGCAGGGCGGAGCCTATGGCCAGAGGAGCCCCCGGCCAGGCCAGATAGGATTTGAACATGGGGGGCTCCTTCGACACCACTCTAGCCGCTGCGCTTGAGAACGTCACATCAGACCGCTATAAGCCCGCACCTTTCGGGGGTTTGGCCCTCGTGCCCTCAAGAAAAAGCTCGCAAGATCATGACTGAACGTACCTTCTCGATCATCAAGCCGGACGCCACGCGTCGTAACCTGACCGGCAAGGTCAATGCAGTGATCGAAGACGCCGGCCTGCGCATCGTCGCCCAGCGCCGTATCCACATGAGCCGCGCCCAGGCTGAAAAGTTCTATGAAGTCCACGCCGAGCGTCCCTTCTTCGGCGAACTGGTCGACTTCATGATCTCCGCCCCCGTGGTGGTCCAGGTCCTGGAAGGCGACAATGCCGTGGCCCGCTATCGCGAAGTCATGGGCGCCACCAATCCGGCCCAGGCCGCTGACGGCACCATCCGCAAGCTGTTCGCCGAAAGCGTTGGCGAAAACTCCGTCCATGGTTCGGACAGCCAGGAAAACGCCGCCCTCGAGATCGTCCAGTTCTTCACGGATGCCGATATCGTCGGCTGATCGATCTGATCGCAGACCTGATGACCCCGCTGGACCTGGT
>CAIYZB010000370.1 GCA_903930545.1 uncultured Alphaproteobacteria bacterium | reverse complement strand
TTCCAAGCCCGGCCGCACCGGCCCCGAGGCCTGGGTCGTCCAGGCCAGCCCCGCCTGGTCCCGGACCTGGCTTGAGGCCGAGGCCGATGAGGTGACCGCCCAGCTGAGCAGAGCCCTGGCCGACCTGCTGGAGATCGCCCTACCCGATCCCCTGAGCGCCACCAGCCACCGCTGGCGCTATGCCCGATCCGGTGCCGAGGGCTCCGGTGCGCTCTATGACCCGGCCCGCCGTATGGGACTATGTGGTGACTGGCTCATCGGCCCCAGGGTGGAGGCCGCCTGGATGTCAGGAACCGCCCTGGCCGGGCACATCAGATCCTCGACCCCCGCTTGACGGACCGCCGGGTCTGGGTGAGTCCCGGAACACCACGCTTTCAACTGACCGGTATCCCCATGAGCCAGCCCGACAGCCGCCACCTCGTTGATCCCCAGTTGCTGCCCCTGCTGGAATTCCTGCCGACCATCGCCTTTTCCGCCGAGATCCTGCCGGCCATCCGCTCGCGCCCGCCCTGGTTCCAGGTCAGCGAGGCGGACAAGGCCCGCACGGACTTCACCGTACGTACGGTGCCGGGGCCAGCAGGCGCACCGGAGGTCGAGGTCTGGATCTATCGGCCCCGGGGGCTGGAAGGCCGCCTGCCCTGCATCTTCCACATCCATGGCGGGGGCTATGTGGCCGGCAATGCCGCCCAGAACGAGGGGGGCCATCGCCCCCTGGCGGCAGATCTCGGCTGCTGCATCATCTCGGTCAATTACCGCCTGGCCCCTGAGACCCCCCATCCCGGCCCGCTGGACGACTGTTACGCGGCCCTGGCCTGGGTCTTTGCCCAGGCCGATGACCTTGCCATCGACCCGGCCCGACTGGGACTCATGGGGGAGAGCGCCGGGGGTGGACTGGCAGCGGCCCTAGCCCTGCTGGTCCGCGATCGCGGGGAATTCACCCTGGCCTTCCAGCACCTGATCTATCCCATGCTGGACGACCGCACCTGCATCACAACCGACCCCCACCCCTATACGGGGGAGTTTGTCTGGACCGCCCATAACAACCATTTCGGCTGGTCGAGCCTGCTGGGCCATGAACCGGGTCTGGAGGGGGTCTCACCCTATGTCGACCTGGCCCGCACCGAGGACCTCTCCGACCGTTACATCGGCCGGATGATCAAGCTGGCCTATCTGGCTCCGGCGGTTCTCGAGAAACTGCTGCTGCAGCGATGCCCGCTGGCGGTGTCGCTCAAGGACCTGACGGCCGTGGCCGACCTGCCTTGGGCAGAGCAGGTGGACGCTGCCTTCAACCCTGCGGTGGATAGAGCCTGACACTCGGCCCAGGATGAACGCCGGCTAGCGGACGTTCCGAATGTCTCAGATGGGTGGTGAGCCGACGTTGAGGGCATTTGTCGATCGCGCGCCGGTCTCGCTGAAATAGCCGTGTCATGCTCGGGCAGGTATATTGGCGTATGGCCACGACAACTGCCCCTGAGGCGCTCGACGCGGATAGCGCAAGGTTCATGGACGCGCTTGAGCGCGGGGACCTGCCGGGTCTGCGCCAGGTGCCGAAGGCCGACTTGCACGTCCACGCGATCATGGGCGGCTGTCGCACTTTTATCCGCGATCGCACCGGACATGACGTCGTCCCTCTCGAAGGCGTGCTCGCCTCAATGGACGGGATGCACGCCTGGAACGATAGATATCTGCGCCCCGTCTTCAAGCCGCCGGCAGGCGTGCAGGATCTGCCCTATGAGGCGACCTTCGCCCAGTGCCGTCGCGACGGCGTCGTCCGCATCGACATGGGGGTCGACGTCCAGACCATGACGCTACGCTCGGAAAAGCCGGCTGCGGCCGTCTGGAGCTGGCTAAAAGACATCCACCTGCGTGAAGCCCCCATGGTGGATTGGCTTCCTCAGCTCGGTGCGGATCGCAAAGCGCGGATCGAGAACATCCTGCGATGGCTCGATCCCTTCCTAGAACTCGGCGTATTCAGGACATTCGACGTCTACGGGGACGAGCTCGCCCGGCCTATCGACGACTTCCTGCCGGTATATCGGCGCCTAAAGTCGGCGGGACTGATCCTCAAGTGCCACGTCGGCGAGTGGGGGACCGCCGACGACGTTTTCCGAGCCGTCGAGCTGCTGGAACTCGACGAGGTGCAGCACGGGATCGCTGCTTCTGAAAGTCCGCGGGCGATGCGCTTCCTGGCCGACGCCGGCGTGCGCCTGAATATCTGCCCGACCTCGAACCTGAAGCTCGGACGCGTGAAGCGCATCGAGGATCACCCCATTCGCCGCCTGTATGATGCCGGCGTTCGCGTGACGGTCAACAGCGACGACCCGCTGATGTTTGGCTCGGACCTTTCGGAAGAGTTCCTGCTGCTCTACCGGGCGGGGGTGATGTCCGCCACGGAGCTGGACAGCATCAGGCGCGAGGGCATGACGTAGGCCGGCGCTACGCTTGCGCAAGGTCCGCTTCGGGTCGTTCTTTCGCGTTGGGTTCAGGCCAACAAGCGGACCTTCGCCAAGCAGTCCGCAAAGGGACTCCACCTCGGTTTCTCTAACTGCATGCTAGGTGGAGTATCGTCGGCGAACTGCCGAACCATCCATCAGACTAACACACTGTAAAAGAAGAACATTTTGAACCCGAACTGCCGATGGCGAGGTTCGGGTGATCAGAGACAAAAGGCGTTCAGAGACCGCTTTGGACACGTCCCCCAGTCTCCGAGGTTCGGACGGCATCTGGAAAATGGCGCGACTACTGGGGGCTTTGCGCGCCTGCGGTCGCCCGATTGAAGGTTCGCGACAGGGGAGTGGCGGAGAGGGTGGGATTCGAACCCACGGTACCCTTCCAGGTACGCCGCATTTCGAGTGCGGTGCTTTCGACCACTCAGCCACCTCTCCGGAGCCGTCTGGAGGCCCTG
>CAIYZB010000369.1 GCA_903930545.1 uncultured Alphaproteobacteria bacterium | reverse complement strand
GCAGACCGAAGCCCCGCCCGCCAATATGCCCTGGATGGTTTCCACCGGCAGCTTGTCGATCGGCATGCCCACCAGGGCCAGGGCGAAGATCGGGGTCGCCCCCATGGCATAGACATCCGACAGGGCATTGGTCGCGGCGATCCGGCCGAAGTCGAAGGGGTCATCCACCACCGGCATGAAGAAGTCCGTCGTGGCCACCAGGGCCTGCTGATCATTCAGCCGCCAGACCGCCGCATCGTCGGAGGTCTCTGTCCCCACCATCAGGTTGGCGAAACTGGCCGCCACCGGCATCTTGGCCAGGATTTCGCGCAAGACCCCGGGGGCGATCTTGCATCCGCAGCCGCCGCCATGGGCCAATGAGGTCAGTCGGACAGCTTGGGTCATGGTGCGTCTCTCCGCGGTCCTTGATCGGTCCCGCACGGAAACTGCTATAGGGCCAGACGGGCGGTGATCGAAGGGGGTCTCGCCCGGTTTTGCAGGAAGGCAGGCGAGCCATGGCGCGCATTCAGGTCATCGAGAGCGCCGATCCCCAGACCCTGTCGGGGTTCGAGACCATTATCGATGTCCGCAGCCCCGGGGAATTCGAGGAAGACCACCTGCCCGGCGCGATCAACCTGCCGGTCCTGACCAATGAGGAACGGGCCCAGGTCGGGACGATCTATGTCCAGGAATCCCCCTTTCGGGCCAGCCGGATCGGCGCGGCCCTGGTGGCGCGAAACATCGCCCGCCATCTGGAGACCACCCTGGCCGACAAGCCCCAGGGCTTTGCCCCCCTGGTCTATTGCTGGCGGGGCGGTCAGAGATCGGAATCCATGGCCACCATCCTGTCACGGGTGGGCTGGCGGACCTCCATCCTCAAAGGGGGCTACAAGACCTATCGCCGCGAGGTCCAGACCCGGCTCTATGACCAGACCTGCCCCCTGAAACTCATCCTGCTGGATGGCAATACCGGCACGGGCAAGACTGACATCCTGAACCGCCTGCCCGACCTGGGGCTCCAGATCCTGGATCTGGAGAACCTGGCCGGTCATCGCGGGTCCCTGTTCGGCCGCCTCACCGGTCGACCCCAGCCCAGCCAGAAGATGTTCGAAACCGAACTGCTCCAGGCCATGGACAGACTGGACCCCACCAGACCCGTGGTCGTCGAGGCCGAGTCCAGCAAGATCGGTGACCGCATGGTGCCCCCGGCCCTGTGGCAGGTCATGCAGGCCTCGCCTCGCCTGGAGGTCCATGCCCCCCGCGAGGAACGGGCCCGCTATCTGGTGCGGGCCTATGCCGACATTGTCGCCGACCACGACGCCCTGGAAACCGCCTTTACCCGCCTGCCTGTCTATCCGGGCCAGGCCCGTCTGGCGGATTGGCGGGACCTGGCCGCCAAGGGCGACTTTGCCCGGCTGGCAGAGGCCGTTATCGAACTGCACTACGACCCGGCCTATGCGCGCTCCGGCAAGAAGGAAGAGCGGCCGATCCTGGCGCGATTTGAGCTGGGCGGACTGGAGGATGGCGATCTGGCTGCCGCCGCGAGGGCCGTTGCCGACCGCGTCGGGGCCTGGTCTCAGACCGGGGCCTGAGCGTCGAGGGTCCGCGAAACCCCAAGGCAGATCAGGACCTGGCCGCCGAAATAGAGCCCCCAGATCGCCAGTCCCAACCAGGCCTGGCCTGCAAGGACTCCTGATCTGGAGAAGATCAGCAGGTCAGAGACCACAAACATCAGGGTGCCCAGCCCGACCCAGGGCGGGGAGAACCGGCTCATCAGGGCCAGGGCCGCCACGGTCGAAAGTCCTAGGGCATAGACAGGAATGCCGAGCCCCGCCCCCTGCCCCACCGACAGGACATAGGCCGCGCCTACCGTCAGAGGGATGACAGCCAGGGCCAGGATCATTCCGGGCCGACCAAGTCCTTCCCGACGGTTTTGCCAATAGAGCCAGATCGCCACCAGATGCCCGGCCAGGAAGGCCAGGGCCCCGACAATCAGGCCCGCAGCCTCCAGCAGTACGTCCCCGAGCGCCCCGAAGGCCATGATGGCGGTCAGGGCCCAGCCGTCTGGGTTCCGGGCCCTCAGAGCCGCATAGACCGCGAGAAGGCCGACCCCGCTGCCCTTCCAGACGGTGCTGGCAAGGTCAGGCAAGCCCTGGGACCAGGACCAGACATAGCTGGTCCCGCCGATGAGGGCGGCCAGAAGGACGAGACGGACTAGAGCGGGATTCCGGATCATCCGGCATCTTCACTTCGACGTCCGGGCCGGTCAACTGCCCGGACTCAGCCTGCTTCCCTGAAGGGTGGCGTCGAGGTGGCGGCCCCCATCACGGCGTCAGAGTCCAGTTCCATATAACGGACCCTCGCCTTGAACTCCGCCTTGGCTGCGGGATTGGGTTCAAGGGGTTGGGGGCGGCCGGCGGCCCGCAACTGGCTGGGCGTGAGGCCTGTCTTCCCCTTTATGAACCTGCGGAAGCTGCGGGGTTCAAGATAGCCGAGGCGGGCGGCGATCTCCTCCAGGGTCAGGTCGGTGCCGCTCAGCATTTCCCTGGCGATGTCCACCATGAGGTCGTGCTTCACATCACGGAAGGTCTTGCCAAGTTCCGCCACAAGGCGGCGGCGAACCTGACGTTCGCCGACCTCGGCCTCGGGAACAGAGCCATCCATTCTCAAGGAGGCCAGTTCATCGAGGGGGATCCGCTGGCCCAGCACCCTTACCGATGCGCCCTCGACCCGGTTGCTGAGCGCCAGCTGGTACCAGGTCATGGACTCCGAGATCGGCTGGGTCGTCATTTCGGCCACGATCGGCCAGTCGAGAGCTTCTCGGGGGAAGGTCAGACTGGTTTCTGGGCCAGGACAGGTTTCGACATTCATTATGGGGTGGCGCTGCCCCATGAAGGGATAGTCCGCCAGCGGTGTCGTGAAGCTGGTCACCGTAATGAGGTGCCCCACCAGCCAACTGATCAGGACAAAGACCGCATGTATGGTCAGGTCCTCAAGCACGCGGGCCCCGGTGCAACCTCCATCGGTGCCGGTGACGGTCAGCCTGACCTGGTCGCCCTCTGTGACGAAGCGGATCTGGATCGGCGACCGGGTGATGGCCGTGAGATGGTTCGAGACCAGTATGCCGGCACCAAGGGTGGGACAGGTCATCATGGTGCCGACCCTGAGGGCCAGGGAGCCCGGCGCGACCCGGGTCGGAAGGAGGCCCAGAGCCTCGTCGTCCAGAAGATTGCCATTGGCCACAGTGACGAGAACCATCTCGCCGCGCGTGAAGGTCTCCTTGGTGGGGTCGATGCCCAGACTGGCGAGGTGGTTGGCCAGATCATGACCCCTGGCGGTGACCCCCGCGCTGATCTGCCGGATCCAGGCCTCGGGATAGAGGATTGTCTGAAAGCGGGCGGCGTCGCCGGGCACGTCTGCAACCTTTCGCATCTGGGGGTTAGGGATCCGGATCGGGCAAGGAAACGACCCTACCCTATTTGGGTATTGCCGCTCGACTATATGCCCCTGTCAGTTGTCATCTAGACAGGACCGATACGGACATTACCGGCGGGCAGTTCTGGCCAATCAGGGGGTGGCAGGGGCCTGGAAGCTGGCAAGGTCAAGGGACCTCAAGGCCAGCTTGACCCGTCCTGCGAGGTCGGACAGCGGCAGGGTCGGGAAATGGCGGGACTGCTGGCGCAAGGCCGTCGGGGTCAGTCCGGTATGGGTTCGGACAAACCGTCGAAATCCATAGGCGTCTGCGAAGTCCAGACGCTGGGCGATCTCCGCAAAAGACAGATCTGTAGTGGCCACCAGGTCTCGCATGTGGGCCAGCCGGCGTCGGGTGGTGGGATCGAGATCATCCTCCTCCGCCCCAGGGATCTGACCCGCCTGGGAGGGTGAGAGTGGCTGGATCAGGGGGTGGGACTGCTTGGCCGACAGCACCTCGCGCCCGAACCACTGGCTCGCATCCCAGATGGGTGTGAGGGTCGTCCGGCTGACGATCGGCCAGTCCAGGCAGCTTGCCGGAAAAACCAGGACCGTTGCATCGCCTGCGAGGACCGGCGCGCGCAGGATGGGATGGCTCTGGCCGAGGAAGGGGGACCCTGCCAGGCGGGTGGTGACCCGGATCACGGGCAGATCCCGGCCAATCAGCCAGGTCACAACGCCAAAGACTGCGGAGGCGAACATGTCCTCTGCCGTCGCCACAGCATCTGGATCAGCGCCGTCCACAGAAATCGAGATCGAGGCCTCAGGTCCTCTGCGCTCGAAGAGAATCCGGAGGGGCAGGCGGCTTACCCGGGT
>CAIYZB010000368.1 GCA_903930545.1 uncultured Alphaproteobacteria bacterium | reverse complement strand
GTCGGTGTCGATATTGATCTTGCGCACGCCATGCTTGATGCCGCGCTGGATCTCGGAGACCGGCACGCCCCAGGTCTGGGGCATTTCGCCGCCATACTGGTTGATGATGTCCTGCAGGTCCTGAGGCACCGAGGACGAGCCGTGCATCACCAGGTGGGTATTGGGCAGGCGGCGGTGGATTTCCTCGATCACGTTCATGGCCAGGACGTCGCCGTCCGGCTTGCGGGTGAACTTGTAGGCCCCGTGGCTGGTGCCCATGGCAATGGCCAGGGCGTCGACGCCGGTGGCGCGGACGAAATCCACGGCCTGGTCAGGATCGGTCAGAAGCTGGTCATGGCCTAGGGTGCCCTCGAAGCCGTGGCCGTCTTCCTTCTCGCCCATGCCGGTTTCCAGGGAGCCCAGAACCCCGAGCTCGCCCTCCACCGAGGCCCCGACCCAGTGGGCCATGTCCACCACATTGCGGGTGACCCGGACATTGTAGTCATAGTCCGCCGGGGTCTTGCCGTCGGCCATGAGGGAGCCGTCCATCATCACCGAGGTGAAGCCGTACTGGATGGCCGTGGCGCAGGTGGCTTCGTTATTGCCGTGGTCCTGGTGCATGCAGATCGGGATGTGCGGATACATCTCTGCCAGGGCATCGATCAGGTGCTTCAGGACGATGTCATTGGCATAGGAGCGCGCGCCGCGGCTGGCCTGGATGATGACCGGGGCATCCACGGCATCGGCGGCCTCCAGGATCGCCAGACCCTGTTCCATATTGTTGATATTGAAGGCGGGCACGCCATAGCCCTGCTCGGCGGCGTGATCGAGAAGTTGTCTCAGTGTGACCCGGGCCATCCCGCGCTCCCTTATCGTCTGTTCTGATTGGTCAGGGCCGCCACGCCGGGCAGGGTCTTGCCTTCCATCCATTCCAGGAAAGCGCCTCCCGCCGTGGAGACAAAGGTGAAGTCCTCGGCACAGCCTGCGTGATGCAGGGCGGCCACCGTATCACCACCCCCGGCCACGGCCACCAGCTTGCCGGCCTTGGCCAGTTCAGCGGCGTGGCGCGCGGCCGCGACCGTGCCCTTGTCGAAGGGCGGCATCTCGAACACCCCAAGGGGGCCATTCCAGATCAGGGTCTTTGAATTGTTCATGGCCCGGCAGAGCCGCTCCACGGTCTCCGGACCGGCATCCAGAATGCGCTCATCATCATCCAGGGAGCCCAGGCCTCGCACCCGCGCCGGAGCGCCAGGGGCCATCTTCTCGGCCACGACGATGTCGAGGGGCAGGAAGAGCTTGCAGTTGTTCTGGCCGGCCAGACGGATGATGTCGCGGGCGGTGTCGGCCATGTCCTTTTCGCAATAGGAGGAGCCGACATCGTGGCCCTGGGCGAAGAGGAAGGTATTGGCCATCCCGCCACCAATGGCCAGCTTGTCCAGCTTGGTCACCAGATTGCGCAGCAGGTCGAGCTTGGAGGAGACCTTCGAGCCCCCGACAATGCCCATGACCGGGCGCTCCGGACGGCCCAGGGCCTTGTCCAGGGCCGTGAGCTCCAGGCGCATCTGCTCGCCTGCACAGGCCGGCAGAAGATGGGCCAGACCCTCGGTGGAGGCATGGGCCCGGTGGGCGGCGGAAAAGGCGTCATTGACGTAGAGATCGCCGTTCTCGGCCAGGGCCCGGGCAAAGGCCGGGTCATTGGCCTCTTCCCCGGGATAGAACCGGACATTCTCCAGCAGGAGGACATCTCCGGAGGACATGGCCGCAACAGCCGCCGCTACGTCCGGACCGACGCAATCCCTGGCGAAAGCCACCGGACATCCCAGGACCTCGGACAGGGCTGGCACCACGGGGGCCAGGCTCATTTCCGGAACCCAGCGTCCCTTGGGACGGTCGAAATGGGCCAGGAGGATGACCCGCGCCCCGGCGGCCCGCAGCTTGGCCACGGTGGGCAAGGCGGCGCGCAGGCGGGTGTCGTCACTGACCTGGCCATCGGCCATGGGCACATTGAAGTCCACCCGCACCAGGGCGCGTTTGCCCGCCAGGTCGAGGTCGTCGAGGGTCCGGAAGGTCATGGGTCCTAGATCAGCTTCGCCATGGCCAGGGCGGTGTCGCTCATCCGGGTGGAGAAGCCCCACTCATTGTCATACCAGCTGAGCACGCGGCCAAGACCGCCATCGATGACCTGGGTCTGGGCCAGGGCGGCGGTGGAAGAGGCGGCCACATGGTTGAAGTCGATGGAGACCAGGGCCTCGTCCGTCACGGCCAGAACGCCCTTCAGGGGCCCGGAGGTGGCGGCAGCGCGCAGGGCGTCGTTGATCTCATCCTTGGTGATGCTGCGGCCGGGGACCCAGGTCAGGTCCACCACCGAGACATTGGGGGTGGGCACGCGGATGGAGGAGCCGTCCAGCTTGCCCAGCAGTTCCGGTATCACCAGACCCAAGGCCTTGGCGGCACCGGTGGAGGTCGGGATCATGGACATGGCGGCAGCCCGGGCCCGGTAGAGGTCGGAGTGCATGGTGTCCAGGGTCGGCTGGTCGCCGGTATAGGAGTGGACCGTCGTCATATAGCCACGCTCGATCCCGGCCAGGTCGTGCAGCACCTTGGCCACCGGTGCCAGGCAGTTGGTGGTGCAAGACGCGTTGGAGACGATGAGGTCGTCCGCCGTCAGGGTGTCGTGATTGACGCCATAGACGATGGTCTTGTCGGCATCGGTGCAGGGGGCGGAGACCAGGACGCGCTTGGCGCCGGCATCCAGATGGGCCTTGGCCTTGTCGCGGCTGGTGAACAGGCCGGTGCATTCGAAGGCGATGTCGACGCCCAGGTCCTTGTGAGGCAGCTCGGCCGGGTTGCGGATGGCCGTGACCTTGATCTTGCCCTTGCCCAGATCGATGGTGTCGCCATCCACCGTGACGGTGCCGGGGAAGCGGCCATGGACACTGTCATAGCGCAGCAGGTGGGCATTGGTTTCCACCGGGCCCAGGTCATTGATGGCCACGACCTCGATGTCGGTGCGCCCATGCTCGACGATCGAACGCAGGACAAGCCTGCCGATGCGGCCGAAGCCATTGATGGCGACGCGAACGGTCATGGGTGGTCTCCTTCGGGGACTTGGCCCTTTTGGGGCCATAGACGGACATCAGTTTGGCTCGGGTTTTTGAGGCCGGGGGCAGGAGAGTCAAGCCCTGCGCCGGTCACGTCTCGCTTCGCGGTGTGACAGGTTTGCGCTCAAGGGGTCTGAAACCGCAGGATGAGGCTGTCTGACCCCTCGATCTGCGAGGGGTTTTTCGCCCCTGCCGCCGCCAGGGCCCGGGGCCAGAAGGCCATGCCCGGCAGGTTGGCGTGATGAACCTTCAGCTCCCACTGACCAGTGTGCAGGGCCATGAGGGCAACCACAGCCTTGAGACCCAGGCCGTGGCGACGATGGTCGGGAAGGATGCAGAATTCACCGATCGCCTGGTCCAGAGGCAGTCCGGACTCGGCCCAGCCATTGACCAGGACAAAGCCCGCCACCTCATCCCCTGCCGTGATCCAGGAGGGGTGCCGGTCCGGCTCGGTCCAGTAGCCGTCAAACCAGGGATAGGGCTCAAGCGCCTCCCCGGGATGGACCAGATCATAATAGTCGCGGCGGTAGGCTTCGAAGCGCGTGTGGAGGTCGCCCTTTTCGCTCAGGGGCACCGGCCTCAGCATCAGATGACCGGACGGACCTTGGCCGCAGCGGTGCGCGCCCGTTCCCGGGCGGTGTCCACGTCCGTTGCCCGGGCCAGGGCGACCCCCATGCGGCGGCGCAGGAAGGACTCCGGCTTGCCGAACAGGCGCAGATCAGCGCCCGGCACGGACAGGGCCTCGGCCACGCCCTCAAAGGCGATGCCACTGGCCTCAAGCCCGCCATAGATGACGGCACTCGCCCCAGGTTCGCGCAGGTCGGTATTGACCGGCAGACCCAGAATGGCCCGGGCATGGAGGGCAAACTCGCTCAGGTGCTGGGTGACCAGGGTGACGAGACCGGTGTCGTGGGGCCGGGGGCTGACCTCGGAGAACCAGACCTCATCGCCCTTGATGAAGAGCTCGACCCCGAATAGGCCGCGGCCACCCAGGGCCTGGGTGACCCGTCCGGCCATGTCCTTGGCGGCCGCCAGGGCCTTCTCGCTCATGGGCTGGGGCTGCCAGCTTTCCACATAGTCGCCCTTGACCTGACGGTGACCGACCGGCTCGCAGAAACGGGTCTCTATGGTCTCGCCGTCCTGGGCGCGGACGGTGAGCAGGGTGATCTCGAAGTCGAAATCGATGCGGCCCTCGACGATCACCCTGGGCTGTTCCACCCGGCCGCCTTCCAGGGCATAGCGCCAGGCCTCGGCGATCTGATCAGGGCTTTCCACATAGGACTGGCCCTTGCCGGAGGAGGACATGACCGGCTTCACGAAACAGGGAAAGCCGGTGACGTCCCGGGCGGCTGCCGCCAGCTCGGCCTCGGTGGAGGCAAATTCATAGGGGCTGGTCTTCAGGCCCAGCTCCTCGGCCGCGAGACGACGGATCCCCTCGCGGTTCATGGTCAGCTGGGTCGCCCGGGCGGTGGGGATGACGGTCGCAAGACCCTCGGCCTCGATCCGCACCAGCTCATCGGTGGCTATGGCCTCGATCTCCGGCACGATCAGGTGGGGGCGCTCGGCCTCCACCAGGGCACGAAGGGCCGCGGCATCGGTCATGGCGATGACATGGGACCGGTGAGCCACCTGATGGGCCGGGGCATTGGCATAGCGGTCGACCGCTATGACCTCGCAGCCCAGGCGCTGGAGTTCGATGGCCACTTCCTTGCCCAGTTCCCCGGATCCCAGGAGCATGACCTTGATGGCCGTGGGCGAGAGCGGGGTTCCGAGGCGCATGGGGATCAGCCCAGTCGGGACTTGGCCGCGGCCACCACGGCCTCGGCGGTGATGCCGAACTCGGCATAGAGGCGTTCGGCTGGTGCCGAGGCCCCGAAGCCCTTCATGCCGATGAAGACCCCGTCCTCACCGATGAACCTCTGCCAGCCAAAGCCCAGGGCCGCCTCGACGCCGATCCGCACCGGTGCCTTGCCGATGACCTGGGCCTGGTATTTGGCGCTCTGCTGGTCGAACAGTTCCCAGCAGGGGGTGGAGACCACCCGGGTGGGGATGCCATCGGCCTCCAGGGTCTTCTGGGCGGCGACCGCCAGGGCCACCTCAGTGCCGGAGGCAAAGATCGAGACCTTGGCGGGAGCACTGGCGGGGGAGAGCTCATAAGCCCCCTTGGCCGACAGGTTTTCGCTGCCATCGCCCCGCACCGCAGCGGTCTTCTGACGCGACAGGGCCATGACCGACGGGGTCTTCATCGTCGACAGGGCCAGCTTCCAGCACTCGGCGGCCTCGACGGCATCGGCCGGGCGATAGACGTTGAGGTTGGGGATCATCCGCAGGGAGCCCACATGTTCCACCGGCTGGTGGGTGGGGCCGTCCTCGCCGACCCCGATGGAGTCGTGGGTCATCACATGGACCACCCGGATGCCCATCAGGGCCCCCAGACGGATGGCCGGGCGGCTGTAGTCGGAAAAGACCAGGAAGGTGCCGGAGAAGGGAATGATCCCGCCATGCAGGGCCATGCCGTTCATGGCTGCGGCCATGCCGTGTTCCCGCACGCCGTAATGGACATAGCGGCCGGAATAGTCCGGAGCATCAAAGGCCTTGGTGCCTTTCACATAGGTATTGTTCGAGCCGGTCAGGTCGGCTGAGCCGCCGATCATTTCCGGGATGGCCGGGACCAGATGATCGAGGGCCGAGCCGGAATGCTGGCGCGTGGCGGCGGCCGGCTTGTCGGCAGCGGACTTGGCGATATGGGCGTCGATGGCGGCGAAGGCGCCTTCGGGCAGGTCGCCCTTCATGGCGCGCTCGAACTCACCCTTGTGGGGCGAGGCGGCGAGGCGGGCGGCCCAGGCCTTGCGACCCCGGCCGCCTTTGCGGCCAGCCGCACGCCAGGGCTTGAGGACCTCGTCCGGGACAGTGAAGGGCTCGGCGGTCCAGCCCATGGCCTTGCGGGCGTCGGCGATCTCCGGGTCGAACAGGGTATAGCCGTGGCTGTGGGGGTCGCCTTCCTTGGGGCCTGCGCCCTTGGAGATCTTGGTCTTGCAGGCGATCAGGGTGGGCTTGTCCTGGCGGGTGGCCCAGCGCAGGGCCGCAGCGATCTTGCCGAAGTCGTGGCCATCCACGGCCTTGACCGCCCAGCCATAGGCCTTGAACCGGGCCAGCTGGTCGCCGGTCTCGGAAATCGTGGCCTCGCCATCAATGGTGGTGTTGTTGTCGTCGAACAGGACGGTGAGCTTGTTCAGGCCGAAGCGGGCGGCAATGGAGGCGGCCTCGTGGCTGACGCCTTCCATGAGACAGCCGTCCCCGGCGATCACCCAGGTGCGGTGATCCACCAGATCATCGCCGAACCGGGCATTGAGGTGACGTTCAGCCATGGCCATGCCCACGGCTGTGGCAATGCCCTGACCCAGGGGACCGGTGGTGGTCTCTACCCCAGGCGTGTGGCCGTATTCCGGGTGACCGGGGGTATTGGAGCCCCACTGCCGGAAGTCCTCGATCTGCTTCATGGTCACGGCCTTGAAGCCGGTGAGATGCAGCAGGGAATAGATCAGCATGGAGCCGTGGCCCGCCGACAGCACAAAGCGGTCGCGGTCAGCCCAGTCCGGCTTGGTGGCGTCATATTTCAGGAACTTGGTCCAGAGCACGGTGGCGACATCGGCCATGCCCAGGGGCATGCCCTGGTGACCGGACTTGGCCTTGTGGACCGCATCCATGGAAAGGGCACGGATGGCATTGGCCATGGTCTGGGGAGAGGCGGGCATCTGTGATTCCGTGTCGTCTGGACGTCAATAACCGGGGGGAAGGGGCGGGGTCGCATGCACAGGACAGCGGGTCAAGGAAACCAGCGACCTTTCAGTGATGGGACGGTCCGGTCTATAGTTTGGCGGTAACACCTTCGGAGCCTCGCATGAGCCAGGAACCCGCCCCGGAAACCGCCCTCGAAATGGCCGCCAAGCGGCTGGACCGTGCGGTCTCCCTGCTCGAACAGAAGCTGACCCGCGGTGGGGGGAGTTCGGATCCTGGCGGGCTGTTCCAGGAGGATCGCTCACGCCTTGCGGCTGAGCTGGACCAGGCCCGCGCCCGGGAACGGGCTCTTGAGGAGGCGGGTGCCGAGGCCTCCGCAGCCTTGGGCCGGGCCATTGCCGAAATCGAGGCCGCCCTGGCCGGGGCCCCTGACGAGACGGAGTCCGCCTGATGGCCCAGATCACCATCGATGTGAACGGACGGCCCTATACGGTGGGCTGCGAGGATGGCCAGGAGAACCACCTGCTGGAACTGGCCCGCATGATGGATCGCCAGGTCCGTCAGGTTTCCCAGGACATGGGTCAACTGGGGGATACCCGGTTGTTCCTCATGGGTGCGCTTCTTTTGGCCGACGAACTCTATGATGCCCGGGCCCGGCTTTCCGGTCTTCAGGCCGACATCGCCCGGCTCCAGTCAGAACAGTCCCGGGTCGAGATCCGCACGGTCATGGCCCTGGAACATGCCGCCAAGCGCATCGAGAAACTGGCCGCCGACTGAACCAAATTTGCTCGGTGCTTGAGAAGCTGCGTCCGAAGGCCTAACTATGGCTTCGGCGGGTCTGCTGCGGCTCGCGTCGAAGGCGACATATCCCAGCGACCTTATCTCTCTCTTAGGGAGCTGTCCCTGTCCTTGCCCGTGGGTTCGGACATACGGTGCCCACCTGGTACTCCAGGTCGAGGGGATGAAACAGTCCTTCACGGTCCTCGCGGCGCCGCCACCCTTTTCATGTTATGGAAAAGGGTGGACCCGTCAGAAAAATCAGATCTCCGCCGCCGCCTGCGCGCCCTGCGCGCCGAACTGGCCCTCGCCAGGCCCGATGCGGCCGAGCGTGCCGTGGCCCATCTGCCCATGGGCCGGCTGCCGGCCCTGGCCTGGTTTTCCGGCTATCGGGCCATGGGATCGGAGCTGGATCCCAGCCCCCTGATCCGCCATCTCGCCGAGACCGGTGCGATCTTTGCCCTGCCGGCCCTCAAGGACGCTGAGGCGCCCCTGGAATTCCGTGTCTGGGACCCCCACGACCATCTGGTACCAGACCAGGCCGGGGTGCCTTCCCCGCCGCCCCATGCCCCGCTCATCCATCCGGACCTGGTCATCGCACCTCTGCTGGCCTTTGACCGCAGGGGCCGACGCCTGGGTCAGGGCGGGGGCCATTATGACCGCACCCTTCAGGCGCTGCGGGCGCACCGTCCGGTCTTCGTCCTGGGTCTGGCCTATGCAGGTCAGGAGGTGGACGAGGTGCCTTGCGAACCCCATGACCAGCGCCTTGACGCCATCCTGACCGAAAACGGCTATATGGCCGTTGAAACCAACTAGAGAGCCTTCATGCGTTTTGCCTTCTTCGGAGATGTCGTCGGTCGCTCGGGTCGCGATGGCCTAGCCGAACATCTCCCCGCCCTGCGTCGTCGCCTGGGGCTGGAATTCGTCATCATCAATGCCGAGAACGCCGCAGCCGGCTTTGGCATTACCGAGAACACGGCCCGGGAACTGTTCAATGCCGGGGCCGACTGCCTGACCCTGGGCAACCATTCCTGGGACCAGAAGGAGGCGCTCACCTATATCGTGCGCGAACCGCGCCTGATCCGGCCCCTGAACTATTCCATCCTGGCCGACGCCCCCGGGCGCGGGTCCAATATGTTCGAGACCGACTCGGGCAAACGCATCGTGGTCATCAACCTGCTGGGCCGGGTCCATATGGACGCCCTGGACGATCCGTTTGCGGCCGTGGAGCGTGAGCTCGAGGCCGCCCCCCTGGGCCTCGCCGTCGACGCCCTTGTGGTGGACATGCATGCCGAGGCCACCTCCGAGAAGATGGCCATGGGCCACTTCTGCGATGGCCGGGCCAGCCTGGTGGTAGGCACCCACACCCATGTGCCGACGGCGGACTGTCAGATCCTGAACGGCGGCACGGCCTATCAGACCGATGCTGGGGCCTGTGCCGACTATGACAGTGTCATCGGCAACCAGAAGGAAGAGCCTCTGCGCCGCTTCACCACCCGGATCAATGGCGGCCGCTACAAGCCCGCCGAGGGTCCGGCCACGGTCTGCGGTGTCTTTGTGGAAACCGACAATGCCACGGGTCTGGCCCGGCGGGTCGAGCCCATCCGTATCGGCGGTCGCCTGAGCGAGACCGTTCCCGTCGTGGACCTCGCCACCGCCTGATTTGCGATTTGGCATGAGGGGTCTAGTCTGGGGGTCTTCGAGACCTTCCGGAGGCCCCATGGCCCGCTTCATTGTTCGTGCGATCTTTGCCGCCTTCGGCCTGGCCCTGGCGGCCTATTTCCTGCCGGGCGTCTCCTATGACACCACGGCTACCCTGATCCTGGCGGCGGTAATGCTGGGAGTGGTCAATGCCATCCTGCGGCCCGTTCTGTTCCTCCTGACCCTGCCGCTCACCATCGTCAGCCTGGGACTGTTCCTTCTGGTCCTGAATGCGGGGATGATCCTGCTTGTGGCGGCCCTGCTGAAGGGCTTCGTCGTCCACGGCCTGCTGGACGGGATCTTGGCCGCGGTGATCACCGGCTTTACCAGCTGGATCGGCGGCCTGGTCATCGGCGACACCCGCGAGGCAGACTGAAGTTTCCCCCTCAGTCGGCATTCGCCGACAGCTCCCCATTCCTCCCCTCTTGGGGGAGGGGGACCGCGAAGCGGTGGAGGGGGCCTGAAGCCGTAGCCCCCTCAGTCGGCTTTGCCGACAGCTCCCCCGGAGGGGGAGCAATTGGTCCGTGAGGTGGCACGCGAAGCGTGACGGAGGGGGTATCGGCAAAGAAAAAGGGCGGGACCTTTTAG
>CAIYZB010000367.1 GCA_903930545.1 uncultured Alphaproteobacteria bacterium | reverse complement strand
ATGACCCCGGCCCGGACAAAGGTCCTGGCCCTGGCGGACCAGCCCTGGCCCAGTGCCGCCGATCTGGCCCGGGCTGCAGAGGTCTCCACCGGGGTCATCAAGGGGCTGGTGGATGATGGGGCCCTGGTCTCGCGCCTCATCGAGGCCGAGGCCCGGTTCGACCCTCCGGACCTGAGCCTTGCCGGTCAGACCCTCAATCCCAGCCAGACCGCCGCAGCCGCGGCCCTGAAGGCCATGGTGGCCGAGGGCGGGTTCCAGGTCGCCCTTCTGGACGGGGTCACCGGCTCGGGCAAGACCGAGGTCTATCTGGATACGGTGGCCGAGATCCTGGCCCGCGATCCCCTCGCCCAGGTCCTGGTCCTGCTGCCCGAGATTGCCCTGACCCAGGCCGTGATCGGTCGCATTGCCGAACGCTTCGGGGCCATGCCCGCCGAGTGGCATTCCGACGTGGCCCCGCCCCTGAGGCGCAAGGCGTGGGATGCCGTGGCCACGGGCCAGTGCCGCATTGTGGTCGGGGCGCGGTCGGCCCTGTTCCTGCCCTTTACCCACCTGGCCCTCATCGTGGTGGATGAGGAACATGACGGGTCCTACAAGCAGGAAGAGGGCTTCATCTATCAGGCCCGGGACCTGGCCGTCGCCCGGGGCATGATCGAAAGGGCCAGTGTTGTCCTGGCCTCGGCCACACCCTCCCTGGAATCCCTGCGCAATGCCGAGACCGGCCGATATCGCTGGCTGAAACTCACCTCCCGCCACGGCACGGCCCAGCTGCCGGACATTGACCTCATCGATCTGAGGGAGACCCCGCCGGAGACCGGGCGCTGGCTGTCCCCGGCCCTGGTCACGGCCATGGGGGAGACCCTGGCCCGGGGCGAGCAGAGCCTGCTCTTCCTCAATCGACGAGGCTATGCCCCCCTGGTCCTTTGCAAGGCCTGCGGCGAGCGCATGACCGCCCCGGACACCGATTCCTGGCTGGTGGAGCACCGCTATACCGGTCGCCTGGTCTGTCACCTCACCGGCTTTTCCATGCCCAAGCCCGAGGCCTGCCCCCACTGCGGGGCCCGCGACAGCCTGGTCTCCATCGGCCCCGGTGTGGAGCGGGTCGAGGACGAGGCGCGCCATCTGTTCCCGGAGGCCCGGATCGCGGTCTTTTCCTCCGACACCGTCCAGAACGGCCGCGAAGCCCGGGCCCTGGTGGAATCCATGCAGGACGGGGAGATCGATATCCTGGTGGCCACCCAGGCCGCGGCCAAGGGCCACAACTTCCCCAACCTGACCCTGGTGGGGGTGGTGGACGCCGATCTGGGCCTGAGGGGCGGGGACCTTAGGGCGGCGGAGCGGACCTATCAGCTCCTGGCCCAGGCCACAGGCCGGGCAGGACGGCGGGATCGCCCGGGCCGCGCCCTGCTCCAGACCTATGCTCCGGATCATGCGGTGATGCAGGCCCTGAAGGCCCAGGACCGGGATGCCTTTGTGGAGGCTGAACTGGCGGAACGGGAGATCGCCGGCCTGCCCCCCTATGGCCGCCTCGGGGCCGTGATCTTATCGGGGGAGGACGGCACCGCCCTGGAGGCCTTTGCCCGCAAGATGGCCGAGGTGGCCCCCAATGCCGAGGGGGTGATCATCTATGGTCCGGCCGATGCGCCCCTGGCCCTGATCCGGGGACGGCGACGCAAACGCTTCCTGGTCCAGGCCGGGCGGGGGGTGGACCTGTCAGCCTATATGGCGACCTGGCGGGCCAGGATCCGGGTGCCCGGATCCATCCGGCTTTCCATCGATATCGACCCCTACAGCTTCCTCTGAAGGTTCAGGCTCGGCAGCAAGAGGCTGCGCCCCGGGACCTTCGCGCAAAGGGGCCACGGGGATCATCAGCATCAGGCCAAAGCCCGCCACCAGGATCAGCAGGGAAAAGATCATTCCGTGGACCATGGCCACGGAGAAGCTCTTCCGTACCGTTCGGTCCAGGGCCTGTTCCACAGGATCAGCCGCCCGCTGGGCCGCAAGCTCCGGATGCTGGTTACGTTCAAAGGCCATGCGCTGGAGATCGGCCAGTTCCAGGTGTTGAACCACAGCCCCGGGCTGGTGAGGGGTATTTCGGGCCAGTTCGCTGGACAGGCCCGAGACCAGAAGCGCTCCGAACAGGGCAACCCCCATGGTGGAGCCGATCTGGCGGACGAACTGACCTGAGGAGGTGGCTACGCCCAGCTGATGGAAGGGCACGGCATTCTGCACCGCCAGGCCGAACAGGCTCTGGCCGGGGCCCAGGCCGATGCCGACGATGAGCAGCCGCCAGGACAGGTCCCAGACACTGGTATCCGGCCCGATGAAGCAGAGCAGGAAGATCCCCACAATCAGGACGATCCCGCCGCCGATCATGAAGGGCTTGTAGCGGCCTGTGCGGGTCACAAGCTGGCCATTGATGGCGGAGGATCCGATCATGCCCCCCATCAGGGCCAGCATGGTCAGGCCGCTGGTGGTAGCCGGCACCCCCTGTCCCACCTGCATGAAGAGGGGCAGGAAGCTGGTGACCCCCATGAAGGCCATGGAATAGACGAAGCTGGCCCCGTTGGCGGTATTGAAGGTGCGGTTGGTGAAGAGTTCCAGGGGCACGATGGGATCCCGCGCCGCCTTCTCCACAAAAATGAAGGCCACCAGCAGGGCGATGGACCAGACGAACATCCCGACGATCAGGGGCGAACCCCAGGGATAGTCCCGTCCGCCCCAGGTAATGGCCAGCAGCAGGGGCACAAAGGCGGCAATGATCAGGCCAGCCCCCAGCCAGTCGATCTGGCTGCCCCCCCGTCGGGGCAGGTCGGGCATTTTCAGGACGATCATCCCCACGGCCACCAGGGCAAAGGGGATGTTGACATAGAAGACCCAGCGCCAGCCGGCGATCACGTGGCCAAACAGCTGGACCGTGCCGTGGTCCGTAAAGAAGCCCCCGACCACCGGGCCCACAACACTGGCAATGCCGAAGACCGAGCCGAACAGGCCAGAGAACTTGGCCCGCTCCCGGGGCGCAAAGAGGTCGGCAATGATGGCAAAGGCCGTGGTGAACAGGGCCCCGCCGCCAATGCCCTGTATGGCCCGGAAGGTGATGAGCTGGGTCATGCCACCCCCCAGGACGGGCAGGGTGCCGAATTCTCCGGACAGACCCGCAAGCCATGAGCCGGCCAGGAAGATGCCGATCCCGCTGAGCAGGACCACCTTGCGGCCATAGATGTCCCCCAGCTTGCCCCAGATGGGGACCATGACCGTGGAGGACAGGAGATAGGCGGTGGTGGCCCAGGCATAGAGGTGCAGACCGGACAACTCGCCCACAATCCGGGGCATGGCTGTGCCCACCACGGTCTGGCTCATGGCCGAAAGCAGAAAGACAATCATGACCGAGGCCAGCGTCAGCCGGCGCTCTTCATCCGTGAAAACGGGCGGCGCGTTCAAATCTGTATCGCGCGGTCAGTATGGACCGCTCCCAGTGAAAATCAGACCGGGAGCGGTCGTCCGGGAGAAATGGGGCCCCGGACGGGCCGTCCCATCAGGTCAGGCTATCAGGTTTTTCGCCCTGCGCCTGACGTTTCGCCGCGGCATTTCGCGAGATCATGTTCAGGCTCTCCACCAGGGCCGAGAAGGCCATGGCGGCATAGATATAGCCCTTGGACACATGGACCCCGAAGCTCTCGGCGATCAGGGTGGCACCGATCATCAGGAGGAAGCCCAGGGCCAGCATGACGATGGTCGGGTTGTTGTTGATGAAATCAGCCAGGGGGTTGGCCGCCACCATCATCACGCCGACCGCCACCACCACGGCGATGATCATCACCGGCAGGTGATCGGTCATCCCCACGGCGGTGAGGATGGAGTCGATGGAAAAGACCAGGTCCAGCATCAGGATCTGGGCGATGGCAGTTCCGAAGTTCATTGCAACGGGGGCCTTCTTGTCCAGCAGGTCATCGCTGGCACGGACATCCACCGTGTGGTGGATCTCGGTGGTGGCCTTCCAGACGAGGAAGAGGCCACCGGCCAGAAGGATGATGTCGCGCCAGGAGAAGGCCAGTTCGAAGCTGGGATCGCCATGCTCGTTGAGTGCGCCTTTCCAGGGCAACTCGAAGACCGGGGCGGTAAGGCCCACAATGAAGGCCAGGGTCGAGAGCAAAGCCAGCCGCATGATCAGGGCGAGGGACAGGCCGATCCGCCGGGCCTTCTGCCGTTGTTCGGGCGGAAGTTTGTTGGACAGGATTGAAATGAAGACCAGATTGTCGATGCCGAGGACCACCTCCATGACAATCAGGGTGATCAGGGCCGCCCAGACCGCGGGGTCAGCGGCCAGGGCAAGAAGGCTATCCATGGT
>CAIYZB010000366.1 GCA_903930545.1 uncultured Alphaproteobacteria bacterium | reverse complement strand
CGTCGGTGGTGGGCTTGGACTGGGTCAGCATGTTCTTCAGGGCCTTGGGGTGGGGTCCGTGGGTGAAGCCCGAAGGGTGGAAGGTCATCATCCCGGCATCAATCCCGTCGCGGCTGAAGAAGTCACCCGCGTGATAGAAGAGCACCTCATCATAATCGTCATTATTGTGGAAGAAGGGCACCTTCAGCGCGCCGGGATCGGTCTCGAAGGGCCGCGGGGCAAAGGTGCAGACCACAAACCGGTCCGAGATGAAGGTGGTGTGGACGCTGGGGGGCAGGTGGTAGCGATGGCTGACCACAGGGCGGAAGTCGCGGACATTGATCCGCACCGGAGCTAGGTCCCCATGCCAGCCCACCGCATCCAGGGGATTATAGGGATAGGTGGCCACCGAGACCTCGCCGCGCCGCTTGATCTCCACCGCCACCGCGCCCTCCAGGGCCTGATGGGCGCGGAAGACCTCGTCCATCTTCGGGGTGTCCAGCAGGGCCGGATCGAACAGGGCATGGCCCCCTAGCATCCCCCTGTCTGGCAAGGTGAAGTGGGTGTTGGTAGCCTGGATCATCAGGATGTCTGTGGCCTGGCCAGGTGCCAGCCGCCACATTGTGCCCCTGGGCAGGTAGAGATAGTCGCCAGCCTCATAGGCAATCCGGCCGAAGTCGCAGAACAGGTCCCCGGACCCGGCATGGACGAACAGCAGCTGGTCGCCATCAGCATTGCGGGCAAGGGGGGTCATCGCCCGGCTCAATCGCCAGAACCGAAGTTCCGTCGCCGCATTGTGCAGGACGACCGGTGCCGACCAGGGCGAAGTCTCGCCGGCTACCAGCTGGGCAAGATCAAAGGCTCGGGGGCGCAGGGGCCCGTCAAACTTCACCCAGCCCGTGGGCGGCCGCTTGTGATGCAGGAAGGCGGCAGGGCCGAAGAAGCCCTCCTTGGACATTTCCCGCTCATAGGTGCCGGCCGGCATGTCGGCATGGGCCTGGCGGGAATGGGTCCCCTCCCCGCCCCGGACCGGAATCCAGTTGCGCGGAGCCATCAGGCCTCGGCTCCCGGCAGGACGCCGCGGCGGATCTGGTCCAGTTCGATGGACTCAAACAGGGCCTTGAAATTGCCCTCCCCGAAGCCCTCGTTACCCTTGCGCTGGATCAGTTCGAAAAAGATCGGACCGATCATGTTTTCGGTGAAGATCTGCAACAGCAGGCCCTGGCCCTCTGTGGGGGCCCCATCCAGCAGGATCTTGTTGGCCTTCAGCCGCGCCACATCCTCGCCATGGCCGGGCACCCGGGCATCGATACCTTCGAAATAGGTGTCGATGGTGTCCTGGAACTTCACACCCCGGGCCCGCATGGCCTCCACAGAGGCGAAGATGTCATTGGTGCCCAGGGCGATGTGCTGGATGCCCTCGCCCTTGTAGTCCCGCAGGAACTCTTCGATCTGGGAGTGCTCGTCCTGGCTCTCGTTCAGGGGAATGCGGATCTTGCCGCAGGGGCTGGTCATGGCTTTGGAAACAAGGGCCGTCTGTTTGCCCTCGATGTCGAAATAGCGGATCTCGCGGAAATTGAAGATCCGCTCATAGAAGTCCGCCCAGGTACCCATCTGGCCGCGATGCACATTGTGGGTCAGGTGATCCAGATAGGTCAGGCCCAGCTGATTGGCTTCAAGGACCACTTCGGCTCCAGGGATCGGAACAAAGTCCACATCATAGATCTCCTGGGCACCGTAACGGTCCACAAGATAGAGAAATGAGCCGCCGATCCCCTCTATGGCGGGGATGTTCAGCTCCATGGGCCCGACGGGGCCATGGACCGGGGTCGCGCCGCGCTCGATGGCCAGGGCCAGGGCCTTGGCGGCATCGCGCACTCGGAAGGCCATGGCATTGGCCGAGGGGCCGTGAACCTGTCGGAAGGCGGCGGCCTGACCGGACGGATCCATATTGAGCAGGAAGTTGATGTCGCCCTGGCGGAACCTCAGAACAGGCTTGGAACGATGCCGCGCCACGACCGAGAAGCCCATCAGTTCAAACAGGTTTTTCAGGCGCTCAGGCTCGGGCGAGGTGAACTCCACGAACTCGAAGCCGTCCGTGCCCAGGGGGTTTTCGAACAGGTCACCGGCAAACAGGGGGGCGGTCGCATTCATGGGCATGATCCTTCAGCCGCATTTAGTATCATTTGCAACTATATGCCTGAGGGCCGGGCAGGAGACAAGCCATACGGGGCCTGATAGCTATGCGGGAACCGCGCACCCAGGGTGACCATGCTCCGCAAACTCTATGATCAGGTCATGGGCCTGGCCGCCTCTCGCCACGCCACGACCGGCCTCGCGGTAGTGTCCTTTACCGAGAGTTCCTTTTTCCCCATCCCGCCGGACGTCATGCTGGCGCCGATGGTCCTGGCCCGTCCGGACCGGGCCTATTTCTATGCGGGAGTCTGCACCCTCGCCTCCGTGCTCGGCGGATGCCTGGGCTATTTCATCGGCTATCACCTGGGCCCGGTAGGCCACTGGCTGCTCGGACTGATGGGCCATGCCGATGGCGAGGCGTCTTTCCGGACCTGGTTCGACCAGTGGGGGCTGTGGGTCATCCTGATCAAGGGGGTCACGCCCATCCCCTACAAGCTGGTGACCATCACCTCGGGCCTTGCCCATTTCAGCTTTGTGACTTTCATCTGGGCATCGGTGGTGACGCGGGGCGCGCGCTTCTTCCTCACCGCGACCCTGATCAAGTATTTTGGTCCCGCCGTCCGCGAAGAGGTCGAAAAGCGCCTGGGCCTCTATACGGCCATCGGCCTGGTGGTCCTGGTGGGCGGTATTGTGGCCCTGAAATTTCTCTGACCCCTTGGGTTCCGCCGGGATTTGGGATCATATCGCCCCATGGCTCAGTTCCTTAGATCCATTCTGAACCGCTGGCCGCTCTGGGCCCTTGGGTCCTCCGCCCTGATGCTGGCCGCCGCCCATGCCTTTGAAACCTTTGGCGGTCTGGCCCCCTGCACCCTCTGCCTGAGACAGAGGGAGGTCTATTGGGTCGCCGGCACCGTGGCCCTGCTGGCCTTCGTCCTGTCGCGCCTGCCGCGTCGGAGGCGCTGGGTTCCCCTGCTGAACCTGGTTCTAGGACTGGTCTTCCTCACCGGGGTCGGGGTGGCGAGCTATCATGCCGGAGCCGAATGGGGCTGGTGGCCAGGGCCTTCGACATGTTCCGGCGGGGGCAGTATCAGCCTGGATGACATGACCGCCTTTGTGAACGGGGCCAAGATCAAGCCTCCGGCCTGTGATAAGGCCGCCTGGGTGTTTCTGGGTCTGTCCATGGCCGGGTGGAACGTTCTGGTGTCCCTGAAGCTTGCCCTCTACAGCCTGGCAGCGGCCTATTTCGGTCGGAGAGCCTGAATGACTGAAAAGCCAATCCCGCCCCGCCCGGGCCTCGGTGCCGGATCCGCCCGCCTGGCAGAGATCCTGCGGGTTGACCATGCCGGTGAGCTGGGAGCCGTCCATATCTATCGCGGCCAGCGCGCCGTCCTGGGTGCCGTTCGCGGCCATGAACGCATTGCCGGTCAGCTGGCGGAGATGGAGGGCCACGAGGCGGTCCATCTGGCGCGGTTCGACGACCTGCTGACCACCCACCGGGTGCGCCCGACCGTCATGGCCCCGCTCTGGCGGCTGGCTGGCTTCGCCCTGGGTGCCGGTACGGCCCTGATGGGGGAAAAGGCCGCCCATGCCTGTACCGCCGCCGTCGAGACGGTGATCGAGCAGCACTATGCCGGCCAGATCGCCGAGCTTTCCGATCGCGACCCGGAACTGGCCGCTGAACTTTCCCAGTTCCGAGACGAAGAGCTGGCCCACCGCGATCAGGCCATTTCGGAGGGGGCAGAACAGACCCCGGGCTATGCGGTCCTGTCGGCCGCCATCCGCCTGGGCTGCATGACGGCCATCAAGATCAGCGAAAAGCTGTGACCGAGGCGGAGATCACCGCCCTGCGGCTGGCTTCGGAGACCCCGGTCGCGGCGACCATGGCCGATTGCGAGGCCGTCGCCCGCGACCTGAGCGCCGCCTTCAGCCAGGACCCACTGTTCGACTGGTTCCTGCGGGACGACGCCAAACGAGAAAAGGCCCGACTTGCCTTTTTCCGTATGCTTCTGGCCCGCATCGCCCTGCCCGACGGCGATGTTCAGCGCCCGATCACCGGGGGCGCGGCCTCCATCTGGCTGTCCTCTGACGATATGGGCCCTACCCCGTTCTGGCAGGAGCTGCTGGTCCTGCCGACCATCATCGGGGCGACCGGTTTTGGCCGCCTGTCGCGGATGTCGGCCATGCGTGCAGCCATGGATGCCAACCACCCCATGGACCGGCCCCATGCCTATCTGTGGTTCCTGGGGGTCAGCCCTCAATCTCAGGGGATGGGCATAGGCTCGCGCCTGCTGGCGGCTGGCCTGGGCAAGGTCGATGCCCTGGGCCTGCCCGCCTTTCTGGAAAGCTCCAATGTCGCCAATGTGCCCCTCTATCGCCGCCACGGCTTTGAGGTGGTGAAGGAATACCAGCCTGCCCCCGGCGCGCCCTCCATCTGGGCCATGTGGCGAGAGCCTGTGGGGGCGTGAGCCCGACAGCCAGGCTGCTGCTCACAACCCGAGGCCTGAGGGCCTTTGGTGATGGGTTCGTTGCCCTGCTCCTGCCGGTCTATCTGAAGGGGCTGGGCTATGAGGCCCTGCAGATCGGCTTCATCGTCACCGCCACCCTTCTGGGCTCAGCCGTCCTGACCCTGGCAGTAGGCTTTGCCACCCAGAGGCTCTCAAGCCGCCAGATGCTGCTCATGGCCTCGGGCCTGATGCTGGCCACGGGGCTCGGCTTCGCCCTGGCCCAGGACTTCTGGCCCCTGCTGCTGATCGGAGCCGTGGGCACCCTCAATCCCTCCGGCGGCGATGTCAGCCCCTTCCTGCCCCTGGAACAGGCCATGCTGAGCCATGCAGGGCCCGATAGCGGCCGCACGGCCCTGTTTGCTCGCTTCGGCCTGACTGGATCTCTCATGGTGGCCTTAGGCGCGCTCGCCTTCGGAGGAGCCCACGCCCTGGCCGGACAGTTGGGCATCACGCCACTGGATACGGCCAGGGCCCTGTTCGTCCTCTATGGCCTGATCGGGGTTCTGGTCTTTTTCCTCTATCGCCAGCTGCCGGTTCAGGTGCCCGCCTCCCAGGCTGCCGCCACCCCCCTGGGGCCGTCGCGCAATCGGGTTCTGAAACTGGCCGCCCTGTTCAGTCTGGACAGTTTCGGCGGCGGCTTCCTGGTCCAGTCCCTTCTGGCCCTGTGGCTATTCCAGACCTGGCATCTGTCCATTGCCATGGCCTCGGGCTTCTTCTTCTGGTCCGCCGTTCTGGCCGCCTTTTCCCAACTGGCAGCCGCAAGGATCGCCGCAAGGATCGGCCTGGTCCGCACCATGGTCGTTACCCACATCCCGGCCAATCTGGCCCTGATGGCGGCCGCCTTCGCCCCCAGCCTTTCCATTGCGCTTGGCCTGCTCCTGATCCGCGCCTTTCTGTCCCAGATGGATGTCCCGGCCCGGACCTCCTACGTCATGGCCATTGTCACCCCGCCGGAGCGGGCGGCGGCCGCTAGTCTGACCAATGTGCCCCGCAGCCTGGCCTCGGCCCTGAGCCCTTCCCTCGCCGGTCTGCTCCTGACGCTCAGCCCCTTTGCCTGGCCCCTGGTGATCGGAGGAGCCTTGAAGATCACCTATGACCTCCTGCTCCTGGTCCAGTTCCGCAATGTGCGTCCGCCCGAGGAACAGGCCTGACTGGACGCCAGTGGGCCTCACCTTTAGATCGGTGCGCCAAGAGGAGCCCCCATGGACCAGGCCGCCACCGAGACCTTTCCCGAAATCCGCGAGGCGGTGCGCAAGCTCTGCGCCGGCTTTCCCGGGGAATACTGGCGGGCCAAGGACCGGGACCGGGCCTATCCCACCGAATTCGTCATGGCCCTGACCGAGGCAGGCTTCCTGTCTGTCCTCATCCCCGAGACCTTTGGCGGTTCCGGCCTGGGCCTGGGTGCGGCCACCGCCGTCCTGGAGGAGATCCATCGCTCGGGCTGCAATGGCGGGGCCTGTCACGCCCAGATGTACACCATGGGCACAGTCCTGAAGCACGGCAACGAGGCCCAGAAACAGACCTATCTGCCGAAGATCGCCACAGGCGAGCTGCGCCTCCAGGCCTTCGGGGTCACTGAACCGGGCGCCGGGACCGATACCACCCGCATCTCGACCTTCGCCCGGCGCGAGGGCGACCACTATGTGGTCAAGGGCCAGAAGATCTGGATCAGCCGGGCGGAACATTCCGACCTCATGGTCCTGCTGGTGCGCACCGCCCCCCGGGACGAGGTGGCCAAGCCCTCGGACGGGATGAGTGTCCTGCTGGTGGATCTGCGCACAGCGGTGGGCAATGGCCTGACTATCCGGCCAATCCGCACCATGCTGAACCACGCCACCACCGAACTCTTCTTCGACGACCTGAAGGTGCCGGTGGAGAACCTGGTGGGGGAAGAGGGCAAGGGCTTCCGCTATATCCTCGATGGCATGAATGCCGAGCGCATCCTGATCGCGGCAGAATGTATCGGCGATGCCAAGTTCTTCATCGACCGGGCCAGCGCCTATGCCAAGGAGCGGGAAGTCTTCGGCGGGGCCATAGGCCGCAACCAGGGCGTCCAGTTCCCCATTGCCCGGGCCCATGTCCAGATGAGCGCCGCCGAACTCATGGTCCGTCATGCGGCCAATCTCTTTGACACCGGCCAGGCCTGCGGCACCGAGGCCAATATGGGCAAGATGCTGGCCTCCGAGGCCTCGTGGTTCGCCGCCGATACCTGCCTCCAGACCCATGGCGGCTTCGGCTTTGCCGAAGACTTCGACATCGAACGCAAGTTCCGCGAGACCCGCCTCTATCAGGTGGCCCCCATCTCCACGAACCTGATCCTCAGCCATGTCGGCACCCACGTCCTGGGTATGCCGAAGAGCTTTTAGGCGGGGTCCGATTCAGGACAACTCACGCCTCCAGCTCGATGTCCCAGTAGAGGTAGTCCATCCAGCTCTCATGCAGGTGGTTGGGGGGAAAGCGGCGGCCGCGGTCCTGGAGTTCGTAGGTGCTGGGGCGGACCGGGCGGCGGAAGGGCTGCATGGCGGCCTCGGCCGGGGTTCGCCCGCCCTTGGTCAGGTTGCAGCGGGCGCAGGCGGTCACGATGTTTTCCCAGGTGGTACGCCCGCCCCGGGACCTGGGCACCACATGGTCAAAGGTCAGATCGCCACAGGTGCCGCAGTACTGGCAGGTAAAGCCATCCCGAAGGAACAGGTTGAACCGGGTAAAGGCTGGGGGGCGGTCCTGAGGCACGAAGGCCTTGAGCGAGACCACGCTGGGCAGCTTCATGCTGAAGCCGGG
>CAIYZB010000365.1 GCA_903930545.1 uncultured Alphaproteobacteria bacterium | reverse complement strand
GAGCGGGACGAGGAGGTCATGGCTGCCTGGGCGGGGCTTGGCTACTATGCCCGAGCCCGCAACCTCCTGGCCTGTGCCCGGGCCGTGGTCGCCCGCCATGATGGCGTCTTTCCCGATACCGAGGCCGCCCTGCGGGACCTGCCGGGCTTTGGGCCCTATACGGCTGCCGCTGTGGCCGCCATTGCCTTCGACCGGCCAACCAATGTGGTGGACGGCAATGTGGAGCGGGTCATGTCCCGGCTCTTCGCCGTGGAAGCCCCGCTGCCGGAGGCAAAGCCGGAGCTTAAGTCCCTGGCCCAGGATCTGGTGCGCGATCATCGCCCGGGGGACTGGGCCCAGGCCCTGATGGATCTGGGAGCCACCATCTGCAAACCCCGCGGCCCGCTCTGCGATCTCTGCCCTCTCGCTGGCGCCTGTCAGGCCCGGGTCGGGGGGGCACCGGAAACCTATCCGCGTAAGGTCAAGAAGGCCGAGCGGCCCCGTCGCCATGGCGTGGCCTATCTCATCACCCGTGGGGATCAGGTAGGACTGGTGCGACGACCGCCAAAGGGGCTGCTCGGGGGCATGCTGGGCCTGCCCACCAGTGACTGGCGGCCTGCAGTCTGGACTGAGGCAGAAGCGTTGGACGCTGCCCCCGCCAGACTGGACTGGCGGGAGGTAGGCGAGATCGAGCACGTCTTCACCCATTTCTCCCTGACCTTGCGGGTCCTGGTCGCCGAGGGGGAGGGCGCGGACCTCATCTGGTCGCCCCTGTCGGACCTCGAGGGTCTACCGAGCGTCTTCCTCAAGGCCGCCCGCCTCGGGCTCAGCCGCTTCCTCTAGGCTTTCGGACTCTGACGCGGCCTCCGCCGGTGGTCGGGGAAAGACAAAGGCCATGGTGACCAGAGCTGTTAGAGACAGGGCCAGGGCTGCCCCGGGTATGGCGGGAACGCCATAGGCCGCCAGGGCTGCGCCCCCGACGGCGGACCCCAGGGCCTGACCAAGGGAGATCACCGACCCATTGAGGGCCAGGGCCACGGGAGCCCCGCCAGTCGCCTGGATCAGGCGGGCCTGGATCACCGGGGTGATGGAGAACAGGGCCGTGGCCGCCAGAAAGATCCCGAGGGCGACAAGCACCGCGCTCGGCCATCCGGCGGGCAGGAACTGGTGGGTGGCGGCGAAATGTACGCTCATGGCCGTGGCCTGGATGGCAAAGCCCTGGAGGACCCAGTTTCGCCCCTCATGCCGGTCAGCCGCCTTGGCGCCCAGGGCAAGACCGACGATGGACCCGACCCCGATCATGGCCTGGAAGGCCCCGACCCCGGCCCCCGTGACCCCGGCCCCGACCCGGACAATGGGGGCGATATAGAGGTTCAGGGTCATGTTGGCGGCAAAGGTCAGGAAGGTGGTCAGGAAATAGGGCCAGATGGTGGGCAGGTTCAGGCTGCCACCGTCCCGCTTCGGCGGGGCCGGAACCCGTGGCAGGAAGGCGATGACGGCGATCAAGGGGATAGCGGTGAGGGCAGCGGCCAGCAGGAAGGTCGAGCGCCACCCGAAATAAGCCCCGACGAGGCTGCCCAGGGGGATGCCGATGACAAAGGCCAGGGTCATGCCACCTGTGACCATGGCTATGGCTGACCCCCGCCGTTCCGGCGGGGCCAGGGAGGCTGCGGCCACGCTGGCGGCGGGGCCTGACATGGCCCCCGCCAGACCGGCCAGGGCCCGCAGCACTAGCAGGACACTGAAATTGGGGGTAAAGGCGCAGGCCAGGTGCAGGATCAGCCCTGTGGACAGCCCGGCCAGCACCATGAACTTGCGGTCCACCCGGCCAAACAGCCACGCGGCCGCCGGACCCAGGATGGCTGCGGTGAGGACATAGGCGGTCTGGAGCTGGCCGGCGACAGAGGTCGAGACCCCCAGGTCCCGGGCCATGGGCTCCAGCATGCCGGCAAAGATGAAGGCCGCCGTCCCGAAGGCAAAGGTGACGGAGGTCAGAACGAAGATTCTGGGATTCATCCTGTCTCCCCCCGAGACGCTTTCCATCGGAATGGCATCTGGGGAGGGATCAGGCAATTG
Source organism: uncultured Alphaproteobacteria bacterium (assembly GCA_903930545.1). Lineage (GTDB taxonomy): Bacteria > Pseudomonadota > Alphaproteobacteria > Caulobacterales > Caulobacteraceae > Phenylobacterium. The sequence continues at coordinate 6,403 of CAIYZB010000365.1, read as the reverse complement.
GCATTCAGGCTGTCACCACGGACCGCCCGGCCCTAGGCGGCGATCTGGGACCTGATCTTGGCGCGCAGGACGTCAATGGGAGCCAGGCCCTTGTCTGTCCGGAAGTGCCAATAGGTCCAGCCGTTGCAGGCTGGTGCCGACTGGACCATGGCCCCGACCTTGTGGATCGAACCGGCCAGGTCGCCGATGGCGAGGCTGCCGTCGGCCCGCACCCGAGCGGCCCGCTCGCCCTTGGAGCAATAGAGGGTATCGCCGGGGCTCAGCAGGCCGGCCTCCAGGATCTGGCCGAAGGGGATGCGCGGTTCGGACTTCTTGGAGCCCATGACCTCAAGATCGCCAGGGGCAATCGGGGTGACCTGGGCGATCCGCTCCTTGGCCAGCTGGGCATATTTCGGCTCCCGCTCCAGGCCGATATAGCGACGGCCCAGACGCTTGGCAGCCGCCCCGGTGGTCCCGGTGCCGAAGAAGGGATCCAGGATGATGTCCCCGGGCTTGGTGGAGGACAGGATCACCCGGTGCAGCAGGGCTTCCGGCTTCTGGGTCGGGTGAGCCTTGACGCCGTTCTCGTCCTTCAGGCGCTCATCCCCGGTGCAGAGGGGGAAGGTCCAGTCCGAGCGCATCTGGATGTCGTCATTGGCCATCTTCATGGCGTCGTAATTGAAGGTATAGCGCCGCGTGCCACGGCCCTTGGCGGCCCAGATGAGGGTCTCGTGGGCATTGGTGAAGCGGGTGCCCTTGAAGTTGGGCATGGGATTGGTCTTGCGCCAGACGATGTCGTTCAGGATCCAGAAGCCCAGGTCCTGCAGGGTCGCGCCGACCCGGAAGATGTTGTGATAGGAGCCGATGACCCACAGGGCCCCGTCATCCTTCAGCACCCGGCGGCATTCGCTTAGCCACTCGCGGGTGAACTTGTCATAGGCCTGGAAGCTCTCGAACTGATCCCAGTCGTCGTCCACGGCGTCGACCTTGGAATTGTCCGGCCGCAGCAGGTCACCGCCCAGCTGCAGATTATATGGCGGGTCCGCGAACACGAGGTCCACCGACTTTTCCGGGAGCTTCTTCAGCTCCTCGATGCAGTCGCCCAGAATGATGGTGTCCGCCGCAATGCCCATGACCGTCCCTCGAACTCAACTGAGGGAATCCTGAATCATCGTGGTGAAGGGTCCGTGTCCAAACATAGTGAACGGAGGGTTAATCTGTTCGGGCAGTATCCAGCAGGGCGCGGATCGGCGCCCAGCTCATCCGGTGAATGGGGCTGGGGCCCAGACGCTTCAGGGCCTCGACATGGCTGGCGGCGTGATAGCCCTTGTGTCCGGCAAAGCCGTAGCCGGGGTAAAGGCCCTCGGCCTGAATCATGATCCGGTCCCGCGCCACCTTGGCCAGGATCGAGGCCGCCGCGATGGAAGATGAGCGGGAGTCGCCCTTGACCACGGTCAGGATCGGGCAGGGCAGGGCGAATTTGTAATTTCCATCCACCAGGGCAAAGGCCGGGCTGAGGGCCATGGCCTCCACCGCCCGTCGCATGGCCAGGCCCGTGGCCTGCAGGATATTGAGTTGGTCGATTTCCTCCACCGAGGCCAGACCCACCCCCCAGGCCAGGGCCCGGGCCTTGATCTCCGGCTCCAGTCTTTCCCGGGCCTTTTCGGTCAGCAGTTTGGAGTCGTTCAGGCCCTGGGGCAGGTTCCCCGGGTCCAGGATCACGGCACCCGCCGAAACCGGGCCGGCCCAGGGGCCGCGTCCAGCCTCGTCCACACCGCAGACCGGGGCCGGGCATCCGGCCTCCAGGGACAGGTCCGGCATCAGCGGGCCAGAGCCCTGACCCGCTCGTGGCAGGGGCAGGAGACCAGGTGGTCGTTCACCAGACCCGTGGCCTGCATGAAGGCATAGACGATCACCGGGCCGACGAACTTGTAGCCCCGGGCCTTCAGGGCCTTGGACATTTCCACCGCCACGGGGGTCTGTGCGGGACCATCTGTCATCCGCTCCCAGTCATTCTGGATCGGCTTGCCGCCGGTAAAGCCCCAGAGGAGGTCGGACAGGTCCTCGCCCTTGTCCCTGAGGTCCAGATAGATCCGGGCCCCATTGATGGCGGCATCGATCTTGGCATTTGACCGGACAATTCCGACATCGGCCATAAGCCGCGCACGGTCGATCTCGCCATAGCGGGCAACCTTCTCCGGATCGAAGCCATCAAAGGCGGCGCGAAAGGCCTCGCGTTTGCGCAGGATGGTGATCCAGGCGAGGCCGGCCTGGAAACCATCGAGGACCAGCTTTTCCCAAAGGGCGCGGGAGTCGTACTCGGGCACCCCCCATTCATGATCGTGATAGCCCTCATAGAGGGGGTCTCCCGCCATGCCCTTCCAGCCGCATCGAATCAGATCATCGCTCATAACTGAAGCTTTGCAGGGTCCGCCTCAGGCGACCAGCCAGTCCGGAAGGGCCGGCACCGCGGCCTGACCATTGACCGTCAGCGACCCATCCATGCGGTCCAGTCTCAGAGCCACCATGACCAGACCTGGCTGGCCCGACAGGACCTCGCCGGCCCGCAGCTCGGCAGATGTCAGGATTTCAGAGCCCGCGGGCGGGGTCGATCCCGCGACCTGGACGGGCGCCATGCGGGTCTTGATCTGGCCGCGGCGTTTCATCCGGCTGGTGGTTTCCTGGCCGACGAAACAGCCCTTCTTGAAATCGATCCCGTTCAGCAGGTCGAAATTGGCCTCGATGGGATAGGTCCTGTCTTCACCCCAGTCCGCCGGACCGGGCACACCAAGCTGGCGGCAGTGGTTCCAATAGGCGGGCTCATCGTCTTCAACGTCCGCAGGACCATAGATCCGGCGGCCCAGGGCCGGGAGCCTGGGATCAACCAGACCCTCGGTTCCGCCGCCGATATCTGCCGAGACCTGAGCATCGTTGGCTTCGATCACCACCTTGGCCCTGAGGCGATAGAGGGTCAGCTTCTGGATCAGGGCGTCCTTCTGGCTCGCCTGGACATCAAGCCAGACGCCGTCTTCGCGACCGATCAGGAACAGGTCGTTCAGCAACCGTCCCTGGGGCGTCAGCAGGGCACCGAACCGGATCTCCCCGACCTCAAGACTGTCTACATCCTGGGTCAGAAGGCCCTGGAGAAAGCTGCGCCAGTCGGGTCCCGTAACCGAAATCAGGGACCGGCTGGACAGTCGGATCTTTTGTAGCGCCATCGTCATGGTGTCGCAGTTAGGGGCTCAATGGGTGGAGTGCCAGCCCCGGAGCGTTATAGAGGGGGAATGGCACGCGGGTCCTTCCCGATTCTGTTTATCACGGCGACCCGGATCGGTGATGCCGTACTCTCGTCGGGCCTCATCAAGCGGCTCCTCGACGAGATCCCCAATGCCCGCTTCACGGTGGTGGCGGGTCCGGCCGCCGCCCCCCTGTTCGCTGACCTGCCTCAGCTGGACGAGATCATCCTTTTTTCCAAGGCCAAGAGCGGAGCCCACTGGTTCCGGCTCTGGCAGCAGGTCCGCAAGACCCACTGGGGTCTGGTTGTCGACATGCGTGGCTCGGCCATCTCCAGCTTCCTGAAGAAACGCAAGCGCGCCGTCTTCCGCCGCCAACCCGGTCCTCTGGTCCACAAGGTCATTCAGGCGGCGCGGGTCCTTCAGATCGAGGATGAGCCGGCAGCCCCCTATCTCTTCACCTCTGCGGAGACCGAGGCCGAGGCCCTGAGCCATCTGGCCGGCGAAGGCCCAATCCTGGCCCTGGCCCCGGCCGCCAACTGGGTGGGCAAGACCTGGCCGCTAGAGCGGTTTTCCCAGGTGGCTATCCATCTGCTCGGCGAGGAAGGCCCCCTGTCCGGCGGTCGTCTGATGGTGCTCGGCGGGCCGGACGATGCCCGGTCCGTAGCCTCCCTGCGCGACGTGGTCCCCAAGGACCGCTTCATCGATCTGGTGGGCAAGGTTGATCTGCTGACTTCCTATGCCGCCCTTCGCCATGCCCGCCTGTTCATCGGCAATGACTCGGGCCTCATGCACCTGGCCGCCGCCTCAGGTGTGCCGACCCTGGGCCTGTTCGGCCCCTCGGATGACCGGCTCTATGCCCCCTGGGGGCCGGATTGCCGCCTCGTCCGCGGAAGCCGCGATCTTGAGGCAATCCGCGCCGTGGACCCTTACTTCAATCAGGCCCTGTGTCATATGATGGACCTTCCCGTGGACAAGGTGATCACAGCCGCGCGGGATCTGCTCGCCCACACCTGACCCCAACACCGAGACATCCCATGCCCCAGACCTATGACCTGATCCTTCGCGGTGGTGAGGTGGTCAATCATTCCGGTCGTGGCCTGGCCGATGTGGGGATCCGGGACGGCAAGATCGTCGCCATCGGAGATCTGGCCCAGGCCTCGGCGGCCGAGGTCTTCGACGTGACCGGCCTTCATGTCCTGCCCGGTGTCATCGATACCCAGGTCCATTTCCGCGAACCCGGTCTGGAGTGGAAGGAAGACCTGGAATCCGGCTCCCGCGCCGCTGTCCTCGGCGGGGTCGTTGCCGTCTTCGAAATGCCCAATACCGAGCCGACCACGACGGACCCGGACGCGTTGGCTGACAAGCTCGTCCGGGCCCATGGACGCATGCACTGCGACCATGCCTTCTATGTGGGTGGCACTCACGACAATGCCCGTTTCCTCGGGGAGCTGGAGCGTCTGCCCGGCTGCTGCGGGATCAAGGTCTTCATGGGTGCCTCTACCGGCAGTCTCCTGGTCCAGGACGATGAGGGGGTGGAGATGGTGCTGCAGCATGTGAACCGCCGGGCGGCCTTCCATTCCGAGGATGAATACCGACTGGCCGAACGCCGTCCCCTGGCCCGCACCGGGGACTGGACCAGCCATGAGGAGGTTCGCGATGCGGCCTCTGCCCTGGAAAGCACCCACCGCCTGGTCCGGATCGCCAAGGGCCTGGGCAAGCGTATCCACGTGCTTCACGTCACCACTGTCGAGGAGATGGAGTTTCTTGCGGCCAACAAGGATGTGGCCAGTGTCGAGGTCACCCCTCAGCACCTGACCCTCACAGCCCCCGAGGCCTATGAGCGCCTCAAGGGCTATGCCCAGATGAACCCGCCGATCCGTGGTGCGCGCCATCAGGCAGGGCTCTGGGCCGGGATCGCCGCAGGGGTGGCTGACGTCCTGGGCTCCGACCATGCGCCCCATACCAGCGAGGAAAAGGCCCGGCCCTATCCGGCCTCGCCCTCCGGCATGCCCGGAGTCCAGACCCTGGTGCCGGTCATGCTTACCCATGTGGCCGAGGGCCGCCTGAGCCTCGAACGCTTTGTGGACCTCACCAGCCACGGCGCAAACCGCCTGTTCGGCCTGGCCGACAAGGGCCGTTTGGCCGTGGGCAATGATGCCGACATCACGGTGGTGGACCTCAAGGCCCGCCGCCTGATCCGCCATCAGGATATGGCCACCCGTGTGGGCTGGACCCCCTTTGACGGCTTCGAGGCCAAGGGCTGGCCTGTGGCCACCATCATCCGGGGACGGGTGGTGATGCGCGAGGACGAGGTCGTAGCCCCCCATCTCGGCGAGCCGGTCCGGTTTGCCGAGACCCTCGGTGGCTGACGCTTCGCGCTTTCCATTCCGGGGTCAGGCCGGTTAAGCCTTGGCCATGGATGCTGCTTTGACCTCTGCCCCCTTCCGTGATGCCCGTTACGCTCCCCGCCAGATGGAGGTGGAGCGCCGGCCTGACGGCACCCTGATACTGACCAATGCGCGGGAATTTGACCGCAGCTATGTCACCATGACCCAGGCCCTGGACCGGTGGGCGGTGGAAGCCCCCAACCGGACCTGGCTGGCCGAACGGTCGGGCGAGGGCTGGCGCGAACTGACCTATGGCGAGGCCCGTCAGACCATTGCGGCCCTGGCCGGTGGCCTGCGGACCCTGGGCGTAGTGGGGGAACGTCCCCTGCTGATCCTGGCGCGCAATGGCATTGACCATGCCCTGATCAAGTATGCGGCCATGAGCCAGGGCATGCCGGTAGCTCCGGTCTCACCACAGTATGGCCTGCCGGGGGCCAATCTCTCGCGCCTGGCCCATGCGGTTCAGGTTCTCAAACCCTCGGCCATCTATACTGAGGATGCGGCCCTGTTCATCGAGGCCCTGGAGGCCCCCTTCCTGGCGGGCCTGCCGGTCATCGCGGGTCGGAATGCCCGGCCGGGGGATGTGGCTCTCGACACCCTGCTGGCCTCAGGCCCGGTCGCTTTCACAGCCCGCCCCGAAGACCATGCCAAATATCTGCTGACCTCAGGCTCTACCGGCCTGCCCAAGGCGGTGATCTGCACTCACCAGTCCACGTCCCGGAATTCGGCCCAGATCATGGCCTGTTTCGAGGATGACGAGCCGCCGGTCATGGTCAATTCCGCCCCCTGGAGCCACAGCCT
>CAIYZB010000364.1 GCA_903930545.1 uncultured Alphaproteobacteria bacterium | reverse complement strand
GGTGCGGTGCATCTGTTCGATGAGGGTCCGCGCACTCGGGACTACAGGTTCATCGGGTACGAAAACCACATGGGCGGGCCCTGAGGTGGCCTCGAAGATTTCCTGAAATCGGTTGGCCTCACCCCTGACAATGCCCAGCTGTTCACAGATCCCGATCCCGAGAAGGGTCCCGACCCTTTCACCGGCTGTCACCCGCGCCGCCCTGGCCCGGCGGTGCCAGCCCGTGAGCAGGCCAGACCGGTCCTCCGCCAGTTCGGTGACCCGCTGGCCGGCGAACATGATCAGATCGGCATCCCGAATCCCGGACCCGGGCTCGGTGGTGTCTCCGGTTTCAATCCGGAAGATCCTATGGTCCGGGTTCCAGGTCTGGACCGCGTGGAAGTCAAAAAATCCGCCACGGGCCTGGTTGGATTCCAGGTGGATGGTGCCGGCAACGGGGGCCATGATCCCGATCTGGAGATCCCGTTGCTCCCTCTGAAAGGGCACCTTGGCCCCGTTAACGGGCTGAACAGGCGAAAAATTGACCACCCCGACGAGGTCGCCCACGGCGCAGCTATCCCCATCCTTCACCCGCCAGCGGATGCCGGATCGTGAGAGGGTGAGGTTGGGCAGGTCGATATGACCGAGCCTGATCGGGACCATGGTCACGCCCCGGCGAGGTCCCAGCCCATGGGGGGGATGATGGCCGCCACCGAAGTCCGGATCTCGCGCTCTACGGGCTGGTCGAGGGGCTCGTCGGGGGTGGTGGAGAAGAGGGCCATCAAGGTACCCAGTTCGCAGGATTGTCCGACTGTAATCTTCAGGTCCCGCAGCCAGGCCCGGTCACGGGACACCAGGCGGAAATAGGTGATGGGTGGGCAATCATGGGCCTGGGCACCGCTGAGATCGACCCTGAGATCCAGAAGTTTGGCCCCAATCGGCAGAGGGACTCCCGATGTCATGTGGACCTGGTCGACAATCCCCTGGGCCATGTGTTCATTGAGTCGGCTTAGGGTCAGGGACAGGAGCACAGGATGGATTCCAGGGGTGGTTCGTTCGGACTTTGACTGGCCTCGTCCGGGGGCCTAGGTCAAGCCATCAGAGGGATGCAGGAGCTCCAATGATCCCTGGTCTGCCAACTGGACGGATCCATCATCGGTCCGTGACGCGGGCGCGGATGATCGAACACATGATCGTCCATGGCTGGCTGTTTGAGCCCCTGGAGCCTGCACGGGCGGCAGCGAGCCAGGCCCTGGATCGACTATTGGCCCTGGGCCTCCCCCAGGATCAGGGTCGCCTGGATCCCGTCGAGGTGATGAATGGCTTTCGGGCTGCGGGCCGGGCGGGACTGGATACGACCTGGGCGGAGTATCTTGTGCCCAATGCCCGGCGGCTGGTCACGCCGGGTTATGAGGTCGGTCATCGACCGGACCCCTCGGCCCTGCCGGACCGGGCGTATCGGGTCACCCTCACCCGTCATTTCTTTCTGCCCATTTCAGACGGGTGTCGATTGAGGTTGCCCCTGTCCCTGGATCCAGGCGGGCAACCGGATCTGAGTTGCAGCGTGCCGGACGCGGAAATCCGAGTCGGTGCGGGGTGGGCTGATTTTCGCCTTGCCGCGACCGACGCGACCGGGATCCGCTGTAGCGCCCGGATGACTGTGCCGGGTAGGAGTCAGAAGGCGTCCGGAGGAGAGCTGACCGCGGTCGAACGGGCGCTCTATACGCGACCCTTGGAAGGGCTGGTACGGGTAACGGCACGGGTGCAGGCTCTTGCCGATCGGCTTGCAGGGAGAGGTGCCGAGCCTGGGCGGCAGGTTGCCGGCTTCCTGGACTTCCTGGATCGTGAGCTCTGCCAGGGGGCGCTAGCCCACTATCAGATGAGTCCAGAAGCTCCGGGCGACCTGGTACTGGATGATGGCTGGTATGACTGCCTGGCGGGCTCAGCCCTCCTGGCCAGTCTCTGCCGGGCCAGGTCCATCCCCGCGCGACTGGTCGGGGGTTATGGTCTCTATTCTGCGGCCAGCGGCGCACATAACTGGATCGAGATCTGGCTGGAGGGGTCAGGTTGGGTCCCCTTCGATCTGACAAGCCTGGAACTGGGGCAGGGCGAGGGCGGCCACAACTGGCGTGAGCTGTTTCTCGGCCGACTGGATCATCGCATGGTGGTGGAACGTCTACCAAGGCAGTTTGCCGGTCCGGGCAGTCTGCGCCTGCCATCGGCATGGCACCTTCTGGCCAGGCGGAGCGGCGAAGGTGTGGTTCATGATCTCCTGGACGCGGTGACCGGCGAAAGTGTCTATTCGGAAACCATCGTGGTTGAGCCTCTGGGCTCCTGATCTCTCCTGATG
>CAIYZB010000363.1 GCA_903930545.1 uncultured Alphaproteobacteria bacterium | reverse complement strand
TGCTTCTGGAGGCCCTGGACTTCCCCCCCAGCGCCTTCACCTGTGTCTTCGCCATGGGTCGGGTCAGTGGCTGGATCGCCCACGCCCGGGAACAGCTGGCCGGCGGTCGCCTGATCCGGCCCCAGTCGGTCTATGTTGGGCCAATGCCCCGCCAGGCGGCCTGAGGCCCCCTCAGTCGGCATTCGCCGACAGCTCCCCCAGAGGGGGAGCAATTGGATTGGGACCTCGGATTCCACTGTGATCGAGGCCGGGAGAGGCGTAAATGAACCCATGCACGCCCCAACCGGTCTCGATCCAGCGACCTCTGCCGCCCTGACGCGGCGGGTCACCCTGCTGTCTGTCGCTACGGCGAGCATCCTGGTGAGCATCAAGTTAATCGCCTGGATCTCCAGCGGATCGGTGGCCCTGTTGGCCTCCATGGCCGATTCGGGCCTCGATCTGGTGGCCTCTCTCGTGACCTTTTTCGCCGTTCGCTATGCCTCCTCCCCGCCGGATGATGAGCACCGCTTTGGTCACGGAAAGGCCGAGGCCTTTGCCAGCCTGATCCAGGCCGGTCTGGTCTTTTCCTCCGCCGCCCTCATCGGCCAGGAGGCCATCCGGCACCTGGTGGAGCCCCATCCCCTCAAGGGCGAATTCTGGGCCGTGATCGTCATGGCGGTCTCGACCCTGCTGACGGGACTTCTCATCTATGCCCAGACCCAGGTCCTGAAGAAGACCGCATCCGTGGCCGTAGCCGGAGACCGGGCCCATTATGCCACGGACCTGGCCTCCAATATGGTGGCGCTGCTGGGGATAGGTGCCTCGGCCCTGCTGGGTCTCAACGGGGTCGACGCCATGGCCGCCCTGGTGGTCACGGCCTTGCTGCTCTGGGGAGCGGTCAGCGTCTTCCGCGAAGCCTCCAGCCAGCTCATGGACCAGGAGATGGACCCTGAAGCCCGGGCACGCATCGTCGATCTGGTGACCCAGGACCCGCGCCTGACTGACGTCCACCAGCTGCGGACCCGCGCCTCGGGGCCTTACGTCCACGTCCAGATGCATGTGGACCTGGACCCGGAGCTCAGCCTCGAGGAAGCCCACGCCACCATGGTCGCCGCCGAGAAGCGCATCCTAGCGGAGTTCCCCCATGCGGACATCCTGATGCACCCCGACCCCCGCGGCACGGCGGAGCCTCACGGCGGGGCCTTTGCCGAGGTCTATCTGGGTAAACGCGGTCTTAAGGACGACGCGGCATAATCCGTTCGACCATGAGTGTAGAACGCCGCCTTTATCACTTCCCCCTGGACCCTGCCTCCCGCCAGGTGCGCCTTGCTTTGGGCGAAAAACGGCTGGCCTTTACCGAAGAGGCGGTCCGCTACTGGGAACGCCCGGCCATGCTGATGGCCATGAACCCGTCTGGCATGACCCCGGTCCTCAAGGTGGATGATCTCGTACTGTGCGAAGCACGGGCCATCCTCGACTATCTGGAAGAGACCAGCCCGGAGCCACCGCTTCTGGGCCGTGAGGCCGCCGAACGGGCCGAGGCCCGGCGTCTGCTGCAATGGTTTGACCGCAAGTTCGACTATGAGGTCGGCGGCTTCCTGCTGCACGAGAAGATGGAAAAGCGGCTTCTGGGCCTCGGGGCACCAGACCTGCCGGCCCTGCGCCAGGGGCGCGAAGCCCTGCGCAGCCATCTGATCTATATCGAATCCCTCCTGGCCACCCGCGACTGGCTGGCTGGCCACCGCCTGTCCCTGGCCGATTTCGCCGCCGCCGCCCACCTTTCAGTCATCGACTATTTCGGCGATGTGCCCTGGGGCGATTTCCCGGCAGTGAAGACATGGTACATGAAGCTGAAGTCCCGCCCGGCCTTCCGCCCGATCCTGGCCGACCGGTGGCCCGGCCTTGCGCCCGCGGCCCATTATGACGACCTCGATTTCTGAGGCCACAAAGGACCAGATCAGGGCCCAGGCTCGATCCCTCGGTTTCGATCTCTGCCAATTTGCTGACGTCACCGCGCCCTGGCCCGCCTCCGCGCGCCTCGCCGCCTTTGTCGAGGCCGGCCATCACGGCGAGATGGACTGGATGGCTGAGACCCTGGATCGTCGCAGCCACCCCACGGCCATGTGGGGCGAGGCACGCGCCGCCATAGTCCTCGGGATGAACTATGGCCCCGCCACCGATCCCCGGACCGTCCTGGACCATCCGGATCAGGGGGCGATCTCGGTCTATGCCCAGGGGGATGACTATCATGACCTGATCAAGGGCCGGCTGAAGCAGCTGGCCTCCTGGGTGGTGGCCCGGTTCGGGGGCGAGCTGAAGGTCTTTGTCGATACTGCGCCTCTGATGGAAAAACCCCTGGCCGAGCGGGCCGGACTGGGCTGGCAGGGCAAACATACCAATCTGGTCAGCCGCGAGCTGGGCTCCTGGCTGTTTCTGGGCTCGATCCTCACGGTTCTCGAAATCGAGCCGGATCCGCCTGAGGTCGACCATTGCGGATCCTGCCGGGCCTGTCTGGACGCCTGCCCGACCAATGCCTTTCCGGCTCCCTATCAGCTGGATGCCCGGCGCTGCATCTCCTACCTGACCATCGAGCTCAAGGTTCCGGTGCCGACCGATCTGCGCCCGGCCCTGGGCAACCGCATCTATGGCTGTGACGACTGCCTGGCGGCCTGCCCCTGGAACAAGTTCGCACAAGCGGCCTCCGAGATCCGGCTTCAGGCCCGGGCCACCCTGAGGGCCCCGTCCCTTATAGAGTTGGCTGGGCTGGATGATGCGGCTTTCCGCGCCCTGTTTTCCAAGTCACCGGTCAAGCGCATCGGGCGGTCCCGGTTCCTGCGCAACGTCCTCTACGCCCTTGGCAATGCCGGGGACCCGCTCAAGGTCGAGGCCATTAGGCCCCACCTTGAGGACCCCTCAGGCCTGGTGCGTGGCGCGGCGGTCTGGGCCCTGTCGCGGTATCTGGCCCCCTCGGAAATGCTGGCTCTCAGGACCGAAGATCCCGACCCGGAGGTCGCCGCCGAATGGGATCAGGCCTGCCAGTCCGGGGCCATGCCGGGAGCCAACTGAGCTGCCTTGGCTCTCTGGAAACCCTCGCGGGCCTGAAGCCGGGCCCAATAGGCCGCCAGGGTCGGGCTGAAACGTTCTGACAGATCCAGGGTCTCGGCGAGGAGCAGGGCATAGCCCACGGAGATATCGGCGGCCGTGAAACGCTCCGCACAGAGCCAGTCGGCGTTCTGCAGGGCAGCATCAGCGCCCCTCAACCGCGCGACAAACCACTTGGCATAGTCATCGGCCACCTGAGGATTGCGGCGCTCCGGCGGTTCAAGCCGGCGATAGCGAAGGACCAGGGTCTGGGGGAAGGTCAAGGTCGCCTCCCCGTGATGCAGCCAGTTCAGCCAGGCCCCATAGGCCGGATCATCCGGGGCGACGGCCAGGGGGCCGCCATGGCGGGTGGCCAGGTACTGAACAATGGCCGCCGATTCCGTCATCCTCGTCTCCCCGTCGATG
>CAIYZB010000362.1 GCA_903930545.1 uncultured Alphaproteobacteria bacterium | reverse complement strand
GCCGCCATCCGTATGGTCAACAACATGATCCTGCGCACCTCCAGCGAGGTCAGGTCGGCATTCGACATCCAGTCCCCCACAGCCCAGTATCTGTTTCTGGTGCTGCTGCGTTCCAGCCTTGAAGCCCGTCAGCAGACCTCGGGGCCCCTGGAGCGGATTACAGCCATCGGTCTGTCGGAGGATCTCGACCTCAGCCGAGAGACGGTCAGGCGGCAACTGAACATCCTGATGGACGCCGATCTGGTCGTGCGTCATGCGGGCGGACTCTCGGTCCCTGACGAGGTCATCTTCTCCCCGGCCATGGGCGATGTGATCAAGCGCGCCTCGGTGAGCATTGCCGCCATGATGCACCGCCTGCGGGAGATCGATGGCCTGGAGGTCACAGCTCCGACCCCTGCCGCCGATCATGTCATCGAGCGCCAGAGACAGGTTGCCCACGCCTGAGGGCGAACTATCGGGTTTTCATCTTCGTTCGGGTTTAATATACCCACATCCCGCAATACGGGGCTGGACCTTTCCGGCCTCTCAACGCCTATTGGCAGTTACCTGAATTTTCAATCAAGACCTGTATTTTATGACTGCCCTCGTAGATTACGCCATTCCGCAGCATAGAATCCGGCGTGTTCGCGCGGCAGGGCACTGATGCAACATGCGACGCTTCCGATCGTTGTGCTGCATGGATCCCTTGGTCTTTGCCTGAACTTCATTGATCTCACCCGTCGCAATGTCGGACAGGACCTGACTCTGGCCCTGATATTTGCGGCCATCATGAATGCCAATGTCAGCTATCTGGACAATGATCCGGAGACCTCAAGCCGTTGGGCCGGGTTTGCCCTGGATTTCCCTGAACAGCTGAGACGCCCGATCCGGGCCACCCGCCTGGCTGAGTCCCTCGGACTGCCCAGGGAAACCACCCGGACCAAGATCCGCCAGCTGGTCGAAACAGGCTGGGCCCACATGTCCGACGGCGGCGTGGTGGTGCGCACCGAGGCCTTTTACAACGACCGCGGCATCAAGCAGCTGGAGGACAGCATCCAGTCCTTCGGCGGCTTCCTCGCCAGCCTTGCCTATGCGGAGGCCTGTGACCTCTACCGGGGCGAACGTCTGGCGGAACCCTCAGACCCTATAGCCTGGGCGGCCATCAGAATGGCCACGCACCATGTACTCCAGACCCAGCATGATGCCAGGGTGGCCCTTGGGTGTGACAGCCTGGCCGAGGAGTTCATCCTGCTCTCGGTCATGCACGACTTCACCAGCGACCTGATGGCCGGACGTTCGCCCGTGCCGACGGCGGCGGTGAACCTGGCTGAAAGCCTCATGATGCCGCGAGAAACCACCAGACGGCACGTCAATGGCCTGATCGCCAAGGGCCACCTGATCCGGGAGGTGGACGGGGTCCTGATCTCACCGAACCTGTTCGGACGCGAAGAACTGCGAGACGTCGGCCAGACGGTAAATGTCAGCATCCGCCGCATGGTGCGGCGCTTGCGCTTGATTGGAGCCCTGGTTCACCCAGGCTGATCCACCTAACGGATGTGGCTCTTCTTGATCGCCGTCGAGCCAGCAGGAAGACTGACCAGATCCAGATCATTGGCCACCCAAAGCGGGCCGTCGAAGCGCTTGCGGGCATCTCCGAGGAATGGGCCCTCCAGGGCACGGATCGGGATCGGGGGCACGAGATGGGTCAGGAGCAGGGCCCGCGCGCCAGCCGCCTTGGCCTCGTCAGCCACGACTTCCGGGCTGGTGTGATAGGTCAGGATGTCCTTTGTGACCTTCACGACATTGCCTCGGCCCGCGTCCCCGGCGGCAGTGCCGAGGAGACCCACAAGGCGCGGGGAAAGGGCTTCATGGACCAGAAGATCCACACCCTTCGAGTTGAGCACCAGTGAGGGGGACCGCGCCGTATCCCCGCTGACCACGACGCTGCGGCCCTTGTAGTCAAAGCGATAGCCTACCGCCGGCGATACCGGCTCGTGGTCCACGGAAAAGGCCGTGATCTTCACGCCGCCCTCATTCAGGATCACCACCCCCGGCCCCTTGGCGGGGGCGACAAAGGGCTGGGCCACAAGCCCGAACCCGGAGGGCGGGACTACGGCTTCCCCGTGGTGAGCGACCCGATAGACCTTGTCCTGGGCATAGACGAGGTTGAGCCCGTCCGCGATCTGCTCGACCCCGGTGGGGCCTACCAGAGGCAGTGGCGATTTTGACGCGCCGGCCGCCCAGTGCTGGAGGGTCAGTCCTCCTAGGCCGTCGATATGATCGGAATGGAAGTGGGTCAGCAGGACCCGTTCGACCTTGGCCGGAGACAGGCCGGCGGCGGCCAGGGTTTCCTGGGAGCCCTCGCCGGCATCCACCACAAACACCCGGGTCCCGGCGATCACAGCCGTGCAAGGTCCCGACCGCTTCAGATCGGTGAGGGGCGAGCCAGAGCCGCAGACCATAACGTGCAGACCGTCAGGCAGCTCACTGGCCAGGTTCCGGCCCATGGCCTTTGCGATCTGGGGCTCCATGAGCCGGACCGCGATCTGTCCCCTGAAGGCCCAGCCAGCCCAAAGCGTCATGGCGACCAGCCAGACCAGGACGAGTATAATGCGGCCGCGCTTCATAGGGCTCTCCAGATTGCCGGTTCCCAAGGGTTCAGGCTTGACGCATCCAATTATATTGGCACGTTTGATGTCATATTTTACGGGGTTCGGTCAATGAGCCGATCCCCAACCATTCGGAGGACGCCCCTGATGCCTGCCCCCCAGATCACCCTCAAGGGCGCGCCCGGCTCGCCCTATACCCGCAAGATGCTGTCGGTCCTGCGCTATAGGCGTATGGCCTATCGCTACATCATCTCGGGCACCCCGACGCCGGATCTGCCCCAGCCGAAGGTGGAGCTCCTGCCGACCTTCTTCCTGCCGGGTGCCGACGGACAGATGGAAGCTGTGGTGGACTCCACCCCCCTGATCCGACGCCTCGAGCCTATGGGCGAGGGTCGCTCTGTCCTGCCCAGTAACCCGGTCCTGGCCTTCCTGGACGAGCTTCTGGAAGACTATGGCGACGAATGGCTCACCAAGGCCATGTTCCACTTCCGCTGGGCCTATCCCGCCGACATCCACAAGGCCTCGCAGGTCCTGCCCCGCTGGCGCAAGATCACCGCCTCGGAGGAGGCGATTGCCCCGCAGTCGAAGATGTTCGCCGACCGTCAGATCGGGCGGCTTTATGTGGTGGGGTCCAATGCCGTTACAGGCCCGGTCATCGAAGCCAGCTATGACCGCTTCCTCGACGCTATGGATGAGCACCTGACCCGCTATCCCTTTCTGATGGGGCATCGGCCTGCGGCCTCGGATTTCGCGATCTTCGGACAGCTGACCCAGCTCTCCGGCTTCGACCCGACCCCCAGCGCCATCACCATGGCCCGCAGCCCCCGGGTCTATACCTGGGTGGATCTGGTGGAGGATCTCTCAGGTCTGGAGCCTACCGAGGATCAATGGGCCAATGCCGATGACCTTGCCACCAGTCTGCGACCGCTCTTCGTCGAGATGGGACGAACCTATGTCCCGGTCATGCTGGCCAATGCAAAGGCCCTGATGACGGGGGCTGAAAAGGTCGAGTGCGAGGTCGAGGGCCTGCCCTGGGTGCAGCAGCCCTTCCCCTATCAGGGCAAGTGCGTCCAGTGGCTGCGCCAGTCCTTTGCCAGTCTGTCAGCGGCTGACCAGGGTCAGGTCCGCGACATCCTGGCGGGAACGGGCTGCGAGCCTCTGCTGGGTTAGAACTCTTCCCAGTCAGAGGTCCGACCGCCACCGCCTCCGGCCGCGCGGACCAGCCTTGGCTGGACGGTGCGGATCGGGGCCGCGGACGGCCTCGGGCGCGTGCCGGCGAGGGTGAAGCTGGAGACCAGCCGCACCAGCTCATCGGTCTCGCCGGTGAGGGAGTGGGTGGCCGCCGTCGCCTCTTCCACCATGGCAGCATTCTGCTGGGTGACCTGATCCATCTGCTCGATGGCGATATTGACCTGGGCCAGACCGGCTGACTGTCCGGAGAAGGACTTGGCAATGCCGTCCACCAGACCGTCGATGGACACGATGCCCTGGGCGATCCGCTGCAAGGCCTGATCGGTCTCGCCGACCATGCGCACCCCGGCTTCGACCTGGGAGGCCCCGGCCGCGATGAGGGTCTTGATCTCCTTGGCCGCCTCGGCAGACCTCTGGGCCAGGGCCCGGACCTCTGAGGCGACAACGGCAAACCCACGTCCGGCCTCACCGGCCCGGGCGGCCTCAACCCCGGTGTTCAGGGCGAGAAGATTGGTCTGGAAGGCGATCTCGTCGATCACGCCTACAATATTGGCGATCTCGGTGGAGGAGGCCTCGATGGAGTTCATCGCAGCAACGGTCTCACCCACCACGACCCGGGAATGCTCCGCCTCGGCCCTTGCCCCGGATGCCGCCTTTGCCGCCTGGGCAGCCTGGGAGGCCGCCTCCTTGACGCTTCCGGTCAGTTCGCTGAGCGCTGCGGCGGATTCCTCAAGGCTGGCGGCCTGGTGTTCGGTGCGGGTGGACAGGTCGTCCGAAGCCTTGCCGATCTCCTCCGCCCCATGTCGAATGGCATCAGCCGCCACCGCGACCCCGCCCACGGCCTCGGCGAGGCGGGCAACTGCCGCATTGAAGTCGGCCTTGAGGCCATCGAACTGGGGCGCGAGATT
>CAIYZB010000361.1 GCA_903930545.1 uncultured Alphaproteobacteria bacterium | reverse complement strand
TTTCCGATGCTGGAGCCGCAGGAAGAATATATGCTTGCCAAAAGCTGGCGCGAGCACGGCGATCGGGACGCTGCGCATCGGCTGGTCACATCACATCTGCGCCTCGTCGCCAAAATCGCGATGGGCTATCGCGGCTATGGCCTGCCGATCGGCGAGGTCATTTCCGAAGGCAATGTCGGCCTCATGCAGGCGGTCAAGAAGTTCGAGCCGGACAAGGGCTTCCGTCTGGCCACCTATGCCATGTGGTGGATCCGCGCCTCGATCCAGGAATACATCCTGCGCTCCTGGTCCCTTGTGAAGATGGGCACCACGGCGGCGCAAAAGAAGCTGTTCTTCAACCTGCGCAAGGCCAAGAGCCAGATCTCGGCCTTCCAGGACGGCGATCTGCGCCCGGACCAGGTGAGCGAGATCGCCACCAAGCTCGGGGTGCTGAACGAAGAAGTCATCTCGATGAACCGGCGTTTGTCCGGGCCCGACGCCTCCCTCAATGCACCCCTGCGGGTGGACGGTGACAGCGAGTGGCAGGACTGGCTGGAGGACGAAGGTGCCGTCAGCCAGGAAACCCAGGTGGCCGACAAGCAGGAGCGCTCAATCCGAATGAGCCTGCTGGAAAGTGCCATGTCGGAACTCACCGACCGTGAGCGTCACATCCTGACGGAGCGCCGGCTGAAGGACGACCCCACCACCCTGGAAGACCTGGCCACCCATTACGGCGTCAGCCGCGAGCGGGTGCGTCAGATCGAGGTTCGCGCTTTTGAAAAACTGCAGAAGTCGATGATGGCTGCGGCCCAGGCCAAGCACCTGCTGGACGCCTGACCCGGATCAGGCTGCCTTGCCTGCCCGGGGTTCCTCGGGAGGCAGGAAGGCCAGCAGGGACTGGGCCTTGCGCACGGCCTCTGCCGAAATCATGACCCCGTTCTCGGTGGAATTGGCGAGGTAGTTCTGGAAGTCGCCGACGGCTTCCAGAAGGCGGGGGTCGGAGACGCTAATCGCCACCCTCTGCAGTTCCAGAACCTGGGCCTGCATGGACCTGAGGGCCTGGCTCGGATCGGCCTCGATGGCCGTGAGGGCGGATTTCAGGATCCGCAGGGCCTGGATGATCCGCGAAGCGTCGGTCTTGGCCTCATTATCGGCCTTTCGCTTCAGCTTGCCCTTGTAGTCACCCGAATTGAACCGCCGACGGTCCGGGCCGATGTACTGTACGGCCTCGACCCAGTCCCTGGGGCGCAGAATGACCGCTTCCAGTCGCTTCAGCAGGTCGCGGGTATTGTAGGGCTTGCGCAGAAACTCATGCACGCCGGCATCGCGCGCGGCAATGATCGCCCCTGCCGTGGCGGTGGCTGTGACCATGATGACAGGCGCCTGGCGGCAGGGCAGGTTCGAGCGCCGTAGCTCGCGGGTGAAGCTGATCCCGTCCACGTCATTGCTGGACAGTTCCACAAAGATCAGCTGCGGGTCGACATGGTTGCAGGCCATCATGGCCTTGGCATTGGTCCCCGCCGACCAGCTCTGGCCGGGGCTGATATTCCGCATCAGGTCAGCCAGCATGCGGGCCGAGGCAGGGGCCTGATCAACAACAAGGATCCGCTGCAGCCGGGGCTGCATGCGCTGGATCATCCTTGATTCCTCGGTCAACACCTGGGCGGAACTCCGAATTGAGTTCGCCCATTCTGGGGACGGAGCGTAAATATCGCCTTGACGAACAACGAGAATTTATACCCGTTTTGGTTGTTGTCAGGCTCAGTCCTGAAATGGATCGCGCATCATGATCGTGTCATCGCGCTGAGGACTTGTAGACAACAGGACCACAGGCGCGCCGATCAGTTCCTCGATGCGGCGGACATATTTCACCGCCGCCGCGGGCAGGTCCTTCCAGGACCGCGCCCCGGCCGTGGTGTCGGACCAGCCCTCGATCTCCTCATAGACCGGCTCGAGGCCCGCCTGATCCCTCAGGCCGGCCGGGAGATAGTCCACGGGCTCCCCGCGCAGGGTATAGCCCGTGCAGATCTTGAGGGTCTTGAAACCATCCAGAACATCCAATTTGGTCAGGACCACGCCCTGGATGCCGCCGACCATGATGGACTGGCGCACCAGGGCCGCATCGAACCACCCGCAGCGGCGGGGCCGCCCCGTGACGGTGCCGAACTCGTGGCCCCGCTCACCCAGCCTCTGGCCCACCTCATCGTGAAGCTCGGTCGGGAAGGGCCCCTCACCCACCCGGGTGGTATAGGCCTTGACGATCCCCAGGACATAGCCCCCGGCCTGGGGCCCGACCCCGGCTCCGGCCGCAGCCTGACCGGCCACGGTGTTGGACGAGGTGACATAGGGATAGGTGCCGTGGTCGACGTCCAGCAGAGTGGCCTGGGCCCCTTCGAACAGGACCCGGCGGCCATCGCGAATGGCCTGACCCAGGATACGCCAGGCAGGCTTCACATAGGGGCTGACCCGGGGCGCGATCTCCAGGATCTGGTCCATGACCATGGCCGGGGTGACTTCCGGCAGGCCCAGGCCAAGACGAAGAGCGCCGTGGTGGGCCAGCAGGCGTTCGATCTTGGTCTCCAGGGCCTCGCGGTCTGCCAGATCAGCAAACCGGATGGCGCGGCGGCCAACCTTGTCTTCATAGGCCGGGCCAATGCCCCGACCCGTGGTGCCGATCTTGCCCGCTCCGGCCCGGGCTTCGCGGGCCTGGTCGAGGTCGCGGTGCAGCGGCAGGATCAGGGTGGCGTTGTCAGCCAGGATCAGAATGTCAGGGGAGACCTCAAGGCCCTGGGAACGGGCGCGATCAATCTCGTCCATCAGGGACCAGGGATCGACAACCACGCCATTGCCTATGACCGACAGCTTGCCCTGGACAACACCGGAGGGCAGCAGGCTGAGCTTGTAGGTCTTGTCGCCCACCACAATGGTGTGGCCGGCATTGTTGCCGCCCTGAAAGCGGACAACGACGTCGGCGCGATTGGCCAGCCAGTCAATGACCTTGCCCTTGCCTTCGTCGCCCCACTGGCCGCCGATGACTGTCACATTGCCCATGTGGATACGATCTCCCGGCCTGCCGGAAGGATCCAACCACGCCCTTCGACAGGCTCTCGGCGGGTGGACTTGATCGATTTTCAGGCGACGCGGACGCGTCGGACCGGGGGCGTGTAAACCAGCCACAGCCCCCCATCGTCAAGTCCAATTCCAGACGCTATGAAACGGTCATGACCCTGCCCCGCTTTCATCTCGCCTTCCCCGTCCGTGACCTCGAAGAGGCCCGCGCCTTCTATGGTGTCCTGCTCGGCTGCCCGGAGGGCCGTTCCAGCCCGGACTGGATCGACTTCAACTTCTATGGCCACCAGATCGTCGCCCACCTGTCCGCCGACGAGGCGGGGCATCGCAATACCAGTGCGGTGGATGGCGAGGATGTGCCGGTGCGCCATTTCGGGGCCATCCTGACCCTGGACCAGTGGCAGGAGATGGCTGATAGGCTGAAGGCCGCGGGCACGCAGTTCATCATCGAGCCCCAGATCCGTTTCAAGGGTCAGCCTGGCGAACAGGCGACCCTGTTCTTCCTCGACCCCTCCGGCAATGCCCTGGAATTCAAGGCCTTTGCTGACGATTCCATGGTGTTTGCCAAATGAGTGTGACCCTTGCTGATATCCAGGCTGCGGCCGGGCGCATCAAGGGCCATGCCGTCGAGACCCCCCTGCTGGAAAGTCCGGCCCTCAATGACCGGCTGGGTGCGCGAATCCTGATCAAGCCCGAGACCCTGCAAAGGGTCGGAGCCTTCAAGTTCCGTGGGGCCTATAACCGCCTGGTTCAGCTCGACGGCGACCAGAGAACCCGTGGCGTCGTGGCCTTTTCCTCAGGCAACCATGCCCAGGGGGTAGCCCTGGCAGCCCAGCTGCTGGGCATGCCAGCGGTCATTGTCATGCCGGCCGATGCCCCCGCCATCAAGGTGGCCAATACCAAGGCATATGGGGCCGAGGTGGTCCATTATGACCGCATGACCGAGGACCGGATCGCGATTGCCGGGGCTATTGCCCGGGACCGCGGTGCCGTGGTGGTGCCCGCCTATGACGATGCCCATATCATCGCCGGTCAGGGGACCGTGGGTCTGGAACTGGTCCATCAGGCCCGGGCCCTGGGCACGGAACTGGACATGGCCATCACCCCGGTTGGCGGCGGCGGCCTGATGGCCGGGACCGCAACGGCGATCAAGTCCCTCTCCCCCACGACCCTGATGGTGGGGGCTGAGCCTGCGGGCTATGATGATGCCCTGCAGTCGCTCCAGAGGGGCGAACGGGTGACGATCAAGCCGGCCACGCGATCCCTCTGCGATGCCCTGGAGACCCCCTCCACCGGCATCCTGACCTTCCCGGCCCTTCAGGCCACAGTCTCAGCCATTGCCGTGGTCAATGATGCCGAGGTGGCCGAAGCCATGCGCTATGGCTTCAACATCCTGAAGCTGGTGGTAGAGCCCGGTGGTGTCGTCGGCCTTGCGGCCCTGCTCGCGGGCAAGGTCGACGGCATTGAGGGCCGCACCATCGGCCTCGTCCTGTCTGGGGGCAATGTCGATCCGGACCTGTTCAGCCAGGTCCTGAGGGGCGAATACTAGGCCGGTTCAGGCTCGGCCGCCGGGAGCGTCAATTCCCGATAGACCTCCGCAAAGGGGGCCAGGACGATGGCGAACATGGCGGCCGAAAGCAGGGAAGCCCCTGCTGCGGCGGCTGCGATCCAGGGCGTCAGACGATGCAGCCAGTCCGAGGGCGGATTGGTGAAAAAGGCCTCGATCGCCTCCGGTGTCACCGCAATCCCCAGGGCCAGGACGGCGGCGCCCGCCAGACCCAGGACGACGATCTGGATGATCACCAGACTGATGGCCAGCAGCAGGAACAGGGCCAGGAGTTTCAGGGTCTGGCCACGGGTGACGGCCCAGGACTCAAACAGCCGGAACGCCCGGGCCTTGAAGGTCATGGGCAGGGTCATGGACAGACGCAGGCAGACCCAGCCCAGGACGAGCAGGACCACCGGGAAGGCCAGGATCAGCAGGCCAGCGATGCCCACCGTGCCATCACGCTCGGCGGCGACACCGGCCACGGTGGTGGTGACGATGATCGGCACCATGACCGCAAACAGCGCCATGCTCAGCAGGACGATGAAGACCAGACTGACCAGGGCGATCCACAATTCCTGCCTGCCGATTCTCAGGAAGAAGCCGCGGCTATGTTCCGGCTCGAGGACGGCCCGAAGCACGGCACCGGTCAGGACGGCCTGGCTGGCAATGGTGCACAGATAGTTCACCGCCTGCAGCACGACCATGTTGGACTGAAGGCGGATCATGTCGCCGATTTCCGGGCCCCGACCTGCTTTGGCGGCAAGATCGAACATATGCAGCATGCTGGGGGCCATGCCCCCCATAACCGCCAGCTGCGGCAGGAGCCCGATGACCAGATAAGCCACGGCCCAGGCGAGGATGGCCAGGGGATGGCGCGCGATCAGCCGAAATCCGGCCCCGAAGGACTCAGTCACTGAAAAGGTCGCCATGACGGGTCTCCCTGACTTGTTCGCCATCCTAACCGGTCTTTCGGGCCCTGTCAGACCTCGGCACGATCCGCCGGGGCCTCGCGGGGGGTGACCAGCCGGGCGAGCTTGGGCTTGAGCCAGTTTTCGAAGTCATCGACGAACTCATAGACCACCGGCACCAGAACCAGGGACAGCAGGGTCGAGGTGATCAGACCTCCGATAACGGCCACAGCCATAGGTTGCCGGAATTCTGCACCCTTTTCCAGCGCAAATGCCGTGGGCAGCATGCCCGCCGCCATGGCCATGGTGGTCATGACGATGGGACGGGCCCTTTCGCGGCAGGCTTCCATCAGGGCCTCGCGCTGGGGCAGGCCCTCCCGTTCCCGCTCGATGGCGTATTCCACCAGCAGGATGGAGTTCTTGGCCGCAAGGCCCATCAGCATCAGGAAGCCGATGAGGGAGGGGATGGACAGGGACAGGTTGAAGACCAGCAGACCCAGGAAGGCGCCGCCGACGGCCAGGGGCAGGGCGGACAGGATGATGGCCGGCTTGAAGAAGGATCTGAACAGGAGGACCAGAACGCCGAAGATCATGGCCACACCGGCGAAGACCGCCAGGCCAAAGGAGGCAAACAGCTCCTTCTGGCCTTCCAGTCGCCCGGTCTCTGCCGGGGTGACCCCGGGCGGCAGGGCCTTCATGGCCGGAAGCTCCTGGACCGCCTTATAGGCATCCCCGAGTTCGGCCCCGTTGAGTTCGGCCTGAATGGTGATCTGGCGTTTGCGGTTCAGACGGGAGATCTGGGCAGGGCCTGCCTGGAAACTGATCTCGGCCACGGCATCCAGGGTCGTGACCCCGCCCGTTGCGGTGGGGACGCGAAGCGCCTTGATCCGTTCCAGATCACCCCGGGCGCTGGCGGGCAGGCGTATACGGATGGGCAGGCGCCGCTCGCCATCGGTGAGCTTGGCCACATTGGCATCGATATCGCCGACCGTGGCCACCCGGGCCACCTGGGCGATGGTGTCTACAGAAACCCCCAGACGGGAAGCCTCCTCCGGACGCGGGCGGATGATCAGTTCAGGGCCAATGGGCGGAGCCGAGGGGCGGGGATCGGCAATGAGATCGACACCCCGCATCTGGCGTTCCACGTCCAGGCTGGCCTTGAGCAGGGCGACGGGATCATTGCCGGTCAGATTGACCTGCAGCCCGGCCCCGCCCTCGGCATCCAGGAAGGTCACCCGGGCATCGGGAACCTCTCTCAGGGCCTGACGGGTCTGGGCACGGAGCTCGTCCCCGGTGATCTTGCGATTGGTGTCGAGGAGGACGGTGACCGTGCCATTGCGCAGGTCACTGCCGCCGCCACCGCCGCCAAAGAAGCTGCCGCCACTGGTGGAGCCCACCTCGACAAAGACGCCGCGAACCCCATCCCGGCCTTCAAATATCTGGCTGACCCGGGAGGCCGTAGCCTCCATCTGGGCGACCGAGGCACCGGGAGGGCCCTGGAGGCTGACATAGATATAGTCGGGGTCCCCGGCCGGCTGGAAACCCTTGGGCAGCAGGCCGATCAGGGCGACAGAGCCGATAAAGATGACGAACCCGCAGATGGCCGCAATCACCCTGTGGTCCAGGGCCCATTCCAAAGCGTTGCGATAGAAGCCTGTGAAGGGCTTTGGGGGATGCGGGGTCGAGGCGGGCTTCAGCAGATAGGCCGCCATCAGAGGGGTGAGCAGTCGGGCCAC
The DNA here is from genome assembly GCA_903930545.1 of uncultured Alphaproteobacteria bacterium. GTDB lineage: Bacteria > Pseudomonadota > Alphaproteobacteria > Caulobacterales > Caulobacteraceae > Phenylobacterium. Next base: position 20,470 of record CAIYZB010000361.1, on the reverse strand, counting down.
CACCAGGGAAAACAGCACCGCGACCGAAACGGTAAGGCCGAATTCGTAGAAGAACTGGCCCGCCATCCCTTTCATGAAGGAGACAGGGGTGAAGACGACGACAATGGCCATGGTGGTGGCGACCACAGCCAGACCGATGGCATCGGCCCCGGCCATGGCGGCGTCGTAGGGTCTTTGACCCTGGGCCACCCGCTTTTCGATATTCTCCACCTCGACGATGGCGTCATCCACCAGGATGCCGATCACCAGGGTCAGGGCCAGGAGGGTGACCACGTTCAGGGAGAAGCCGAACCAGTTCATGAACAGGAAGGTCGGGATCAGGGAGACCGGCATGGCCATTGCCGTGATCAGGGTCGATCGCCAGTCCCGCAGGAACAGGAAGACCACCAGGGCCGCCAGGATCATGCCTTCCAGAAGCACGTGCTCCGTGGCCCGGAAACTGGCCCGGGTCTCGTCCACCGATGAAAAGACCCGGGTGAAGCCGACGTTCTTGTACTGCTTTTCCAGCTTGGCCAGCTTGGCAATGACAGCGTCATCCACCGCGACATCGGAGGCATCCCGGGTCTTCATGACCTGGAACCCAACCACAGGGCGGCCATTCAGGCGGGCAAAGCCGCGGGTCTCGCTGGCTCCGTCCCCGACCTCGGCGACATCGGTCAGCTTCACATAGCGTCCACCCCCGGTGGGGACGGTCATGTTGCGCAGGGCTTCCAAGGTCTTTACCGCCCCTAGAACCCGCAGGGTCTGCTCGCGGCCACCGACCGAGGCGCGACCACCAGCCGCGTCCAGATCAAAGCCGCGCAGGGCGCTGTTGACCTGGGGTGCGGTCAGTCCCCGCGCTGCCAGGCGGTCGGGGTCGAGGATGACATTGATCTCGCGATTGACCCCGCCGATGCGGGAAACCTGGGCCACGCCCTTTTCAGCCTGGAGGTCCCGGGCCAGGGTGTCATCGATGAACCAGGACAGCTGGGCATCTGACATGGCCGGAGCCTCGACCGCATAGGTCAGGATGGGCTGGCTATCCAGCTCCACCCGGGTGACCGTCGGCTCGTCGATTTCCCGGGGCAGGACGGCCCGGGTCTGGTCCATGCGGCTTCGGACCTCATCGGTCTTCTTCTGCAGGTCCTCACCCAGCTCGAACTCGATATTGGTCGTGGAGACCCCGAGGCTGACGGAGGAATAGATATTCTTGACGTTGGAAATCCCCGCCACGGCGTCCTCGACCGGACGGGTGATCTGGGTCTCCATTTCCCCGGGGGCGGCCCCGTTCTGGGTGACCGTGATGGACACCATGGGGAAGTTCACATTCGGATACTGCTTAACCGGCAGGCCGCCATAGGCGATCATCCCGGCCAGAACCAGGGCGATGAACAGAACCGAGACGGGGACGGGATTGCGGATAGCCCAGGCGGAAATCCTGAACCCGCCGCTGCTGTCCTCAAGACCAGAATGGCTCATTTGGACACGACCTTCGCGGCGGGGACTTCCCCGTCAACGGGCCGGACCATGTCGCCGTCCAGCAGGAAGGCCGCGGCCGTCCTGACGACGCGGGCACCAGCCGGCGGCCCCTTGATCAAGGCGACAAGACCACCACCCCGGGCACCGGTTTGGACCATGACCTTGCGGACCCGGTTGTCGGCCCCGACCACCATGACACTGGCGCCGTCGGCATCATATCGAACTGCCGTTTCCGGCACGGCCAGGGCCTGGCCCGAGGCATCGGAGAACTGGGCGCGACCATAGCCCCCGACCCGGATATCGGCACGCACCGGCAGGCGCACGCGGACGGTGCCCAGCTTGGTGGCAGCACTGACCTTTGGTGACACCAGACGCACACGTCCCTGAACACTGGTTCCCGTCGGCAGGGTGACAAGGGCCGACTGGCCCGGGCGCACCCGCGACAGGTCCTCCTCGGTCAGCTCGGCCTCAAGCTCCACCTCGCCGCCCTGGGCGATACGGAACCAAGGGGTGGCAGCCCCGGCCTGGGAGGTATCCCCCGGACGGACATTACGCTCGAGAACCAGGCCGCCGACGGGGGCGGTGACGGTGAGCTTGCCGCTTCGGGTCTGGGCGTCTCGCAGGCCGGCCGCCTGGGCATCTGCGGTGGCCCGGGCCGCGCGGGCCTGGAAGCGCCGGCTGTCCAGCTGTTCCTGAGAGAGCACGCCCTGACCATCCAGGCCCACCACCCTGGCCGCCTGGGCCTCGGCCTGTTCGGCATTGATGGCGGATTGGGCTGCAAGGGCGCGCTGCTGGTCCACTTGAGCCGAAAGAAGCGCACCATCGAGGCGGGCCAAGGGCTGGCCCTGGCGCACCCAGGCTCCTTGATCCACCAGGACCTCAGCGACGCGATAGCCGGAAATCTCTGCACTGGCTGCGGCTTCTTCCCGCGCCACGAGCGATCCAGCGGCGGTCAGGGAGCCCTCGATGGACCGGTTGGCCACGCTGACCACATTCACGGCCCTGGCGCGCTGGGTCTCGGTCTCCCGGACCTCCGGCTTTTGACAGGCAGCGAGCCCGAGGGTGAGAAGGGTCACCAGGGAAAGGGTCTGAAGATGTCGGGCCACGTCAGCCTGCCTCTTTTTGGGTTCGGGTCGGAGTGGCCTGCCAGCCACCACCGAGGGCCTTGTAGGTTTGAACAGTGCGTCTCAGGGCCTGGACCTGGGCCCCGGTCAGCTGGGCGCGGGTGGCCCGCCAGGAGGCCTCGGCCCCAAGCGTCGTCTGCAGATCGTCTATGCCCGCGGCATAGCGAGTCTGGCTGGCGCGGAAGGCCCGGCCAGACCGCATCTCGCCGTCGGTGAGCATCTCGACCCGGCGCTTGTCCGACTCCAGACGCACCAGGGCGCTGTCGGCCTCGCCATAGGCGGTCTGAACGGCTTTCTCATAGGCGACTGCTGCCTGGGTCACCCGGGCATTGGAGGCCTTGAGGTCGGAGATCAGCCTCGGGATCGACAGGACCGGCTGGGTGACATTGGCCCCGATGGACCAGTTGCGGGTGCCGGAGGAAAAGCCGGTCTGGCTAGACTCCGACAGCCCGATCCCGGGGGTCAGGGTGAAGGTCGGGAAGAAGGCGAGCGCCGCATAGTTCTGACGACCCAATGCCGAGGCAATTCGCGCCTCGGCTTCGCGGACATCGGGGCGACGCTGGAGCAGTTGGCCGGGGATGGTGGCGGGAACCTCAGGCACCTGTCCGACACTGGCATCCAGCTCGAGACTGGAGAGTGGATCCGTGCCGCGCCCCACGAGGACCAGCAAGGTGCGGCGGGTGGCCTTGTATTCGGCCTCGAGGCTGGCGGCCTGGGCCCTGGCCTGGGCTAGGTCACCGGCGACCCGATCGGCATCCGCCCCCGAGCCCAGACCTCGCTCGGCCCGGGTCGTGGCAATGTCCTGCAGGCGGGTCTGGATCCTCACCGTCTCACGGGCATCGGCTAGCTGGATGGCCAGCCCCCGGGCCTGGAAATAGAGATCCGCGACATTGGCCGCCAGGCTGGAGCGGGTGCCTTCATAGCTGAACCGGGCGGCCGCACTGTCGCCCCTGGCTCCCTTGGCGACGGCGAAGATCCGGCCGAAAAGGTCCAGCTCCCAACTGACATTGAAGGCAGCCTGGTCGCTCCGGCTTTCCCCTGTGGAGGAAAAGCCCGGGATATTGATGGCCGTGCCGGACGTCTGGGTGGTGTGGGTCTCGCGGCTGGAGCCGGTGGCCGGACCCTGGGGCAGGAAGGCCAGAAGTCCGCTTGAGGCCACGGCACGTGCTTCCTTGAGGCGGGCCTCAGCCGCCCGGGCATCAGGGGCCTGGGACAGGGCCTGATCGATCAGGCCGGTGAGGATGGGATCTTCAAAACGCAGCCACCAGTCATCCAGGGCCGCCGCCGGCAGGTCCGAGACCGGAACCGGCGCTTCGAACAGGGCCGGCAGGCTCGGCAGGCTCTTCGGACCCGACGCGCAGGCCGTCAGGGCAAGGCTCGCCAGGACGGCGGCAAGGGGGGTAGGTCGCATAGGACTCATCATGTTTCCGGTCCGCGAATCGCTGCCGATCTTAACGGCTTTGGGGAGGAACGCCGCGAACAGGGCCCCATAGCACAGCCCGGCGTGACCCGCAGATTGCAGGATGGATACAAATCCACCTGCCCCAGGGTCACGGTGCCCTCAAGGACACAGTCGCTGGCCCTTGCCACGGAGGACCGCTAGGCTCTGTTCAGACTGTTCGTTTCCAGAGAGCCCCATGAAAAATCTGATGCTGGCCGGTGTTTCGGCCCTCTGCCTCCTGGCCCTTCCGGTGGCCGCTGCCGAGATCGATGCGGCCAAGATTGCCGACCACATCAAGGTCCTGTCCTCCGACGCCTTTGAGGGCCGTGGCCCCAATACTCCCGGCGAGGTCAAGACCGTCGAGTACATCACCCGGCAATTCCAGGCCGTGGGTCTGAAGCCCGGTGGCGACCTCAAGAACGGCGTGCGGGCCTGGACCCAGGATGTGCCCCTGGCCCGGTTCGACACCAAGGGTCCCGTCAAGGTCGAGGTCAATACCGGTGCCGGTGTGCAGGCCTGGACCCAGGGCGAGGAGATCGCCATCCGCGCCGCCTCCACAGGGATCGATCACCTCACGGTGCAGAACGCCCCCATTGTCTTTGTGGGCTATGGCGTCACCGCCCCGGAGCGGAACTGGGACGACTTCAAGGGCCAGGATCTGAAGGGCAAGGTCGCCCTGGTCCTGATCAATGACCCGGATTTCGAGACCGGCCAGGGCGATTTTGCCGGCAAGGCCATGACCTATTACGGGCGCTGGACCTACAAGTTTGAAGAGGCTGCTCGCCGCGGGGCGATCGGCTTCCTGGTGATCCACGAGACGGCACCGGCCTCCTATGGCTGGGCCACGGTGAAGAATTCCAACACCAATACGATCTTCGACGTCGTCCGGGCCGATCCCTCCAAGTCCCACGCCCCCCTGGAGGGCTGGGTCCAGCGGGACAAGGTCGTGGAGCTGTTCAAGGCCTCGGGCCTGGACTTCGAAACCGCCAAGAAGGTCGCCCAGACCCGCGACTTCACCCCCGTAACCCTTAAGGCCACCTTCTCGACGGACTATGCGGTCGCGGTGGAAAAGATCGTTTCCAAGAACGTGGTGGGCCTGCTGCCTGGCACGAAGCGCCCGAACGAGACGGTGATCTATTCCGCCCACTGGGATCACCTGGGGGTCGGCCTGCCTGATGCCAGGGGCGACAAGATCTATAACGGGGCCCAGGACAATGCGTCTGGCACCTCAATGCTGATCGAGATCGCCCGGGCCTTTGCCAAGGCCCCCCGGACCGAACGATCCGTGGCCTTCCTGTCGGTGACGGCCGAGGAAAAGGGCCTGCTAGGCTCGGAATACTATGCCTCCAACCCCCTCTATCCCCTGGCCACCACAGCGGGGGTGATCAATATGGACGGGGTCTCGCCCTTTGGTCCGGCAAAGGATTTCACCACCTCCGGTGATGCGCCCCTGACCCTGCAGGATGATCTGATCGCCCTGGCCCTGACCCACGGCAAGACCTATGCCCCCGATCCCCGTCCCGGGGCGGGCAGCTTCTTCCGCTCGGACCACTTTCCCTTCGCCAAGGTCGGGGTCCCGGCCATCTCCTTCGGGGCCGGGCGTGATCTGGTCAATGGCGGCAAGGCGGCAGGCGACAAGGCCTCCGAGGACTATGTCACCAACCGCTATCACCAGCCTGCCGACGAGTACAGCGACAGCTGGGACCTCAGTGGGGCCAGCCAGGATGGCCTGATGCTCTTTGAGCTGGGCAGCCAGCTGGCCAATTCGAGCCGCTGGCCCAGCTGGAAGGCCGGATCGGAATTCAAGCTGAAGCGGGACGAGACGACCACCCAGCGGAAATAGGATCCGGAACGAAAAACGCCCCCGGCACAGGCCGGGGGCGATATCGGACCCAGATGGGTCCAGTCTTGAGACGGAGCCTAGGCTCCGCCGGGGAAACGCATCGGGACCTTGATCACCCCGGTCTTGGCCCCCATCGGCAGGGCTTCGGCGACACAGAGAGCCGCCTTGTCAAAACCCTTGCCCGACTGATTGTTCTCGAGAACCTTGCAGCCCGAAAGCTTGCCGGCATCGGCCGTGCATTCCAGCATGACCACCGCAGAGTCCCGGGTGTTTGCGTGCTTGGTCAGGCACTTGCCCATGGCGGCCTGAAAGTCTGCGGCAGAGCTGCCCCCGACCAGAGCCATGCTCAGCGCGACACCGCCTGCAATTCTGATGACATTTTTCATCGCCCAACTCCTTTCTAGATAACGGACGTTGAGCAAACCTCGCGCGGTCGAGTTAATGGAGTCTGATCGGGCGATCCCGGTTATGGTTAATAGTTGATTAAGACTGACAAATTTCCCTGTAAAATAAGGACTACTTGCAAGATTGTGTCACTTTGTCGCACCGTTAAAGTTACCGTTACAGTGACACTCCGTTAGCAACCTCAAGTCATGGTGTCTGAAACCCTAAGACTCATACTTTGGAGGATGTCGGAGTGTCCAAGATCCGGCTTGTGGACCTGCCCCTGATCGTAAAGATCGGCTTCGCACCCGCCTTTGCCCTCGTCATGCTCGCCTTCCTGGCTGTCGGTGCTGTGGCCATAGAGCGCCAGCAGGCCGCGGACCTCAGGCAGGTTGCCAATATTGACATGCCCAATAGTCTGCGACTGCTGAAGGTCGCTGGGCGGATCAATGAGGTTCATGGACAGCTCTACTTCCTCCTGACCCATCAGGCGGCCTCCATAGACGTGGCCAGCATCGATGCAGACAGCCAGGCCATGCTGAAGGAAGTCGATGCCATCACCGCCGAGGTCGATGCCATCCGCAAGGTCGCAGGGCCTGATCAAAAGCCGGCCTTTGACAAGTTGATCGAGGATCTCAAGCAGACCCGCGATGCCCTGGATGTGATCGCGGCCATGATCACAACGGATTTCGGAACCGCAGCCGGGTTCGCGGCCCCCTTTGAAGATCAGTATTCCAAGATGTCCGGCTCTCTTGACGAGATCGTCAAGGCCCAGCAGGCCCGCACCGATGCCAATGCCGAGGCCAGCGCGCGCCGGTCTGCGGCGGCTGAACGCACCCTGATCATCTCGGCCCTGCTCACCCTTCTGATTGCCGGGGCGATTTCGGCCACCCTCACCCTGATGATGCGTCGGGACGTGAGAAAGATTGCCCGCGCCACGGAAACCCTGGCCCGGGGCGATAGCAGCCTCAACCTCGATGAAATTGCCCGGCGTGACGAGCTGGGGGCCATTGTCTCCAGTCTCGTGGTATTCCGTGACAACCAGCTGCGCCTGGAAGCCCTGCGGCGTGAGCAGGAATCCGCCGAGGCCGCCAGTGCCGAGGACCGTCGTAGCGCCGCCGAGGCCGCCGCCGCCATTGCCGAAGAACAGGCTACCGTGGTCTCCAACCTCGCCCGGGCCCTGGACGCCCTGGCCAATGGCGATCTGACCTACAGGCTCGAGGCAGAGTTCCCGGGCGACTATCGAAAGCTCCGCGACGACTTCAACGTCGCTGTCGCCAAGCTGGAAGAGGCTATGCGGGCCATTGCCAGCGCCACCTCCTCCATCCAGGCCGGGGCGGGCGAGATCAGCAATTCGGCCGACGACCTGTCGCGCCGCACCGAGCATCAGGCGGCTTCCCTTGAAGAGACTGCAGCCGCCCTCGATGAGATCACGGCCACGGTGAACAAGACCTCCGAAGGGGCCAATCACGGCCGCGAGGCCACCGACTCTGCCCGCAATGACGCCGAGAAGTCCGGCGAGGTTGTGCGCAAGGCAGTGATCGCCATGAACCTGATCGAGACCTCTGCCCGCAAGATCAACGAGATCATCGGGGTGGTGGACGAGATCGCCTTCCAGACCAATCTGCTGGCCCTGAATGCCGGGGTTGAAGCCGCGCGGGCTGGGGAAAGCGGCAAGGGCTTTGCCGTCGTCGCCTCAGAAGTCCGCGCCCTGGCCCAACGCTCCGCCGAGGCCGCCAAGGAAATCAAGTCCCTGATCTCCGCCTCCACCGCCCAGGTGGCCGAGGGTGTCGAGCTGGTCGGCGAGACCGGCAAGTCCCTGGATCGCATCGTCCGTCAGGTCGCTGAAATCTCCACCGTGGTCTCTGAAATTGCCGCCTCGGCCAAGGAAGAGGCCCTGGGCCTTGGTCAGGTCAATACGGCTGTGAACCAGATGGATCAGGTGACCCAGCAGAATGCGGCCATGGTGGAGCAATCCACGGCTGCCAGCCGCGTCCTGGCCAATGAGGCCCAGGAACTGGCGCGCCTGGTGGGCCGCTTCAAGATGTCCGGCGGCATCATCGCCCCCACCCTGTCGCGCCCGGCCCCAAGCCTGCCCGCCCGCGCGCCGGCTGCACCGCCGCCGCCGGCTCGCCCGGCCCCGCCCCGGGCCTCGGCGCCAGCTGCACCACTCATGCGGCCCAATCTGGGGGCCACGGCCAGGGCCATTGCCAGCCAACCCGCCGAGGATGGCTGGGAGGAATTCTAGGGGCCAGATCAGGACCCGACCAAGGCCGCCTCCGGGCGGCCTTTTCTTTTGGGGGGTGGTCGATCTTATGGTTAATCAGACCTTAAGGCTCACCGGCCGACAGTCTGGCCATGCGCCGTCTGGTCCTTGTCCTTGCCCTGATCCTTGCCAGCCCGGCCCTGGGGCAGGTCCGCACACCGGTCGCCCTGCCGCCGCCTCCGCCGCCCAGGGAAACCCTGTTTCTTGCCCCCAGCCTGATCACCCCCCTGGCCCGGGAGGCGGGTCAATGCCGGATGGATTGCGCCCAGGCCTATTACTTCTGCCTCTCGGCGGGGGAGCCTGAGGACTGTGGCCCTAGCTGGGGTCAGTGCCGGGCGACCTGTGTCGCAGCAACGAATTCAGTCCGCTGATGATCTGATTGTCCGGACCGGCTTGGCGAGAGCCCCGGCCTGGCCCTATGATGACAGGCGTCATGTTCCTTGGGCGCGCCGTGTCAGAGTCAGAGTTGAATGCCTGAGGTCGTTTATCTTCCCAGCGCGGGCAAGCGCGAACAGACCAAGGTCCAGAATCGCAAGGCCATACTGGATGCCGCCCGCGAGGTGTTCGGAGAGATGGGCTACGACACGGCCACCGTGCGCGACATCATCCGCCGCACGGGTCTCGCTGCCGGAACCTTCTACAATTATTTCCGCTCCAAGGATGAGGTCTATGTCGCCCTGTCCCAGGCCGGGGCCCGGCGCTTTGCCCCCCTGCTGAAGGAGATGCGGCTGGCCTCGGCCAACTGGGAACAGTTCGTGCGGGCCGCCATCATGGCCTATTTCGGCTTCCTGGCGGACGAGCACGAAAGCTGGCTGGCCCGGCGCCCACCCGGGGAGTCACACCCCCATGTCCAGGGCGCGACCCCCGAGATGACCGCTGTCTTTGACGAGGTCCGGGCGGCTATTGTGAGCGAAATCTCCAGGGGTGGCCCTGCGGTCGATCCAGACTATCTCGCCGCCGCCTGTATCGCCATTGCCCGGGAGGTCGGAGAAAAGATGCTGCAGCGTCGTCCCATCGATACCCGAGGTGCCGCCGACTTTGCCGTGACCCTGGTCATGAACGGCATTGGCGGCCTGCCCAAGTCAGGACACTAGACCCATGGCCAATGACCAGATCCAGCGCTTCGTTTTTCGCACCCTTCTGTCCCTGCCCTCGCCCATCCTGAGAGCCATGTCAGGGGGCACGGCGGTCTATCGGGGGGGGCGAACCCTGGACCCCCGGTTCCAGTTCATGGCCGCCATGTCGGCCCGCGCCCCTGCAGCCCATACCCAGAGCCCGGAAGAGGCCCGCCGAAGCAGCGCCACGGGCCTGGCGGCCGTTACCGGCGGGACCGAGCCGGGCGTGCGCACCGAGACCATCATGATCCCGGACGGCGAACGCAGCCTTGCCGCCCGCGCCTATCGCCCCGCCCACCAATCCCCGGACGCGCCTCTCATTGTCTATGGCCATATGGGCGGTGGGGTGATCGGGGACCTGGAGACCTGCGACAGCTTCTGCCAGACCCTGGCCAGCATCGCTCGGGCCCCGGTCCTGTCAGTGGACTACCGTCTGGCCCCAGAACACCGGTTCCCCACGGGCCTCAATGACATGATGACGGCCTGGCGCTGGGCCCGCGATCATGGATCCCGGTTTGGCAGCCCCGAAGGTCGCCTGGTGATCGCCGGAGATTCCATGGGCGGCAACTTCGCCGCCATCCTCTGCCAGGATCTGCGCCGCGCCGGCGAACCTCAGCCGGAACTTCAGGTCCTGATCTATCCCTGCGTCGACGTGGCCAGCGAGACGGCCTCCATGACCACCTATGCGGAGGCCTTCCCCCTCGGCCGGGCTCTGATGACCTGGTTCATGGGGCATTATATGGGCCCCGAAGACAGCCCGGCGGATCCCCGTCTGTCGCCCCTGCAGGAACCCGATCTGGCAGGCCTGGCCCCGGCCATTGTGGTGACGGCGGGCTTTGATCCCCTGACCGACCAGGGCGAAGCCTATGCCAAGCGTCTGAAGGATGCCGGGGTCAAGGTGGTGTTCCGTTGCTATGACGCCCTGGCCCACGGCTTCACCGCCTTTGGCGGGGCCATTCCGGCGGCAGACGTCGCGTGCCGGGAGATTGCCGGTCTGGTACGTGAGGCCCTCGAAGGGCGACTGCGCGGATGAGGGCCCTGGTGGTTGATGACCTGCTGGCAGACTATGCTGGCTGTTCGGTTCGCGACATCCCGACCCCCGATCCACGACCGGGTGAGGTTCTGGTCCAGGTGCGGGCCGGTGCCGTCAACTTCCCGGATCTGCTTCAGACCCGCGGGGAGTATCAGCACAAGCCCGCCCTGCCCTTTATCCCCGGCCTGGAAATGTCCGGCGATGTCGTGGCCCTCGGCGAGGGCGTCACGGACCTCAAGATCGGCGATGCCGTGGTCGGCGGTGCCCGGGTGGGCGGCTTCAGTGAATTTGCGGTTTCCCCGGCATCAGGCCTGAGGCTGAAACCCGGGTCCTTCAGCTACAGCCAGGCCGCGGGCTATGCTGTGGCCTATCTCACCGCCTATGTCGCCCTGGTCCGCCGGGCCCAGGTCGAGGCCGGGGAATGGGTCCTGGTCCACGGAGCTGCCGGGGGCGTAGGTCTGGCCTGTGTCGACCTGGCCAGGCATCTGGGGTGCAGGGTCATTGCCGCCTCTGCCTCTGACGACAAGCTGGCCATCATCCAGAGGGACTATGCGCCAGACGCTGTGGTCAATGTGACCGGCGGCTTTCGCGAGGCCGTGAAGGCCATCACCGGGGGCCGCGGGGCCGATGTGGTCTATGACCCCGTGGGGGGCGATGTCTTTGACGAGAGCACCCGCTGTATCGCCTTCAACGGCCGGATCCTGTCCATCGGCTTTACCTCTGGCCGTCAGCCGGTCCTTCCGGTGAACCTGGCCCTGATCAAGGGCTTTTCGGTCATGGGGGTCAGGGCCGGGGAATATGGACGTCAGTTCCCGGAGCGGGGCCGTGAGAACCAGGCCGCCATCTGGGACCTGGCGGCAGCCATGCGGCCCCGGGTGGATCAGGAATATGCCCTGGCCGACTGGCGCGCGGCTTTCGATTCCCTCGCCAATCGCAAGGTCGTGGGGAAAACCATTATAAGGCCTGATCTTTAGGGGGCTTTGGCGGTTGACACACCCGCCCTTTGCCCTTAATTCCCGCCGCTCGATTTCGACCCGGAGTCAAACCTGTGAAGCGCACCTTTCAGCCCTCGCGACTTGTTCGCAAGCGCCGTCACGGCTACCGCGCGCGGATGGCCACTAAAAATGGTCAGAAGGTCATTGCGCGTCGCCGCGCAAAGGGCCGTAAGCGCCTGACGGCCTAAGACCTCGGTCTCTGAAGAAAGGGTGTCCGAATGCCGGACGCCATCTCTCCCATTGAGCGAATGAAGACCCGGCCCGAGTTTCTCGCGGCCGCCCGCTCGCCTTCCTGCGCGCGTGGGGCTATCGTCATCCAGGCCCGTAACCGGGCCGACGATCTGCCGGTGATCCGGGTTGGCTTTACCGCCACCCGCAAGATCGGCGGTGCCGTCGTTCGCAACCGCGCCAAACGGCGCATGCGCGAGGCGGCCCGTCAGATTCTGCCTGGACTGGCAAAACCTGGATATGACTATGTTTTGATCGCCAGAGGGGGGGCTCCGACCCGTCCCTGGCTGCGTTTGCTTGACGACGTGAAAAGCGCGCTGTTAAGCCTCGCCCCCGATAGCGACCTGCCATCCCGCGCGCCAGATCGCGCGCCTGCACCCTGAAGTTTCGAGCGCGCGCCTTATGCCCGACAATTCGAACCGCAACACGATCATCTTCGTGATCGCCTCTGTGGCCATCCTGATCTTTTATCAGATGTTCGTGCTGGAGCCCCAGGCCAAGAAGCGCCAGGCGGAACTTGCCCGCCAGGCCCCTGTGGCCGCGGCCGTGGACCCGGCTCATCCGGGTCTTCAGGCCCCTGGCCCCGTGAAGCTGGTTACCCGCCAGGAAGCGGCCCAGGCCAGCCCTCGAATCCCCGTGGCCAATACGTCCCTCACAGGGTCCATTTCCCTGCGTGGGGCGCGGATCGATGACCTTTATCTCCAGAAGTACCGCGAGACCGTAGAGGCCGGCTCCCCCCCTGTTGAGCTGCTGCGCCCCGAAGGCGCCGAGCATGCCTGGTTCGCGGAGTTCGGCTGGACCGGGGCCAACCTGCCTGGCCTGCCCAATGCCGACACGGTCTGGCAGGTGGTTTCAGGCACGACCCTGGCCCCCGGCCAGCCCTTGATCCTGCGCGCCTTTTCGCCCCAGGGCCTGACCTTCACCCGCAAGATCGAGGTGGATGACCAGTTCATGTTCACGGTGACCGACACCGTGGCCAATCTTGGTGCCGCCGCCGTCACCATCGCGCCCTATTCCTCCGTCCAGCGTCAGGGCGTTCCGGATCACCTGGGGCGCAATACCGTGGTTCATGAGGGCGGCATCGGCTGGCTCGACAAGGAACTTCGGCTGCTGAAATACAAGAAGTGGTCCAAGGACGGCGATGAGAGCTTTGCATCCACCGGCGGCTGGCTCGGCATTACGGACCAGTTCTGGCTGGCTGCCCTTGTCCCGCCGCAAGGCGAAAAGGTTCAAAGCCAGTTCCGCGTCACCCGCACGGGGACCGTGGACATCTATGAGGCCAATTATGTGGGCCAGGGCCGCGCCATTGCGCCGGGGCGCCAGACCACAGAAGTCACCCACTTCTATGCCGGGGCCAAGACGGTTCCTGTCCTGAAGGCCTATCAGAAGGACATGAAGGTCCCGGAATTCGACCGTGCCGTGGACTGGGGCAATTTCTCCTTCCTGACCCGTCCGATCTTCGCCTTCCTGGAATTCATCTTCGGCCATGTCGGCAATTTCGGCGTGGCCATCCTGCTCCTGACCGTCACGGTGAAGCTGATCTTCTTCCCCCTGGCCAACAAGAGCTACGAATCCATCACCAAGATGAAGAAGGTGCAGCCCCAGATCGAGGCCCTGCGCATCCAGTACAAGGAAGACCCGGCCAAACAGCAGCAGGAGCTGATGGCCCTCTATTCGTCCGAGAAGATCAATCCTCTGACGGGCTGCCTGCCCATGCTGGTCCAGATCCCGGTCTTCTACGCCCTCTACAAGGTTCTCACCGTGACCATCGAAATGCGTCACGCCCCCTTCTATGGCTGGATCCATGACCTGTCGGCCCGCGACCCCCTGAACATCTGGAACCTGTTCGGAGCCATTCCCTGGGATCCGGCCACGGCACCCCTGATCGGCAGCTTGCTGGGTGGCAGCCTGCACATCGGCCCCCTGGTTCTCCTCTACGGTCTGACCATGTGGCTGACCACGGCCATGAACCCCCCGGCTCCTGACCCTGTGCAGCAGAAGATCTTCCAGTTCATGCCGGTGATGTTCACCTTCATCATGGCGCCCTTCGCGACGGGCCTGCTGATCTACTGGACCTGGAACAATGTGCTCTCGATCCTGCAGCAGTACGTGATCATGCGCCGCTTCAAGGTTGATAACCCCATCGACCAGCTGATTGCCCGCTTCTCCGGGGCCGGCAAGGCCACCGAGTGAGCGAGCCGGACCCCCTCTTTTCCGAGGACGATCTGGAGGCCGCGCGGATCCTGTTCGCCCGTCAGGCCAGCTTCATGATGGGGGCCGTCTCGATCGACGGTCTGCCAGGTCCGGACCTGCCTGAAGTGGCCTTTGCCGGCCGCTCCAATGTGGGCAAGTCCTCTCTGATCAATGCCCTCACCGGTCACAAGCACCTGGCCAGGGCCTCCAACGAGCCGGGCCGGACCCGGGAGGTAAACTTCTTCGTCCTGGACGAACGCCTGCGCCTGGTGGACCTGCCTGGCTATGGCTGGGCCAAGGCCTCGAAGTCGACGGTGAAGACCTTCCAGAACCTGGGACGGGACTATCTGCGCGGGCGGCCCAATCTGAAGCGGGCCTATCTGCTCATCGATGCCCGCCACGGCCTGAAGACGGTGGACCTGGAGCCTATGGACGCCTTTGACCGGGCAGCCGTCTCCTATCAGATCGTGCTCACCAAGGCTGACAAGCTCAAGCCCGCCGAGGTCGAGACCGTTCGTCTGAAGACCGAGGCTGCCATCGCCAAACGCCCGGCGGCCTTTCCACGGGTTATCGCCACCTCATCGGAAAAGGGCCACGGCCTCCCGGAGCTTCGCGCCGAGATCGCTGCGGCCTGCGAGATCAAGCTTTGAGCTGACAGGACACACACCATGATCCAGACCGCTGGCCGCGACGTCTATGATGCCGACCTGGAGATGTTCAGGGATCAGGTGCGAAAGGTCTTCGCCAAGATCCTGGTGCCCCATCTGGATCGCTGGGAAGAAGAAGGCGTTGTCGACCGCGAGTTCTGGCTGGCCTGCGGCGCAGCTGGCCTCCTTTGCCCCCAGGTCCCGGCCGAGTATGGCGGCCTGGGTCTGGACTATCGCTACAATGCGGTGATCGGCGAGGAGTTGACCTATGCCGGGTCCAGCGCCGGGATCACCCTGCAGTCCGACATCGTCGTCGACTACATCATCAATTATGGCTCGGAAGAGCAGAAGACCCGCTGGCTGCCTGGCATGGTCTCCGGCGAGGTGATCACCGCCATCGCCATGACCGAACCCGGTGCAGGCTCTGACCTGCAAGGGGTCCGCACCACGGCCAGGCGGGACGGCAACCACTATGTGATCTCCGGCTCCAAGACCTACATCACCAATGGCCAGAACGCCGACCTGATCGTGCTGGTCTGCAAGACCGACCCCGACAAGGGGGCCAAGGGGACCTCCCTGATCCTGGTGGAGGCCGATCGTGCCGGCTTCAGCCGCGGTCGCAACCTCGACAAGATCGGCCAGAATTCCGCCGATACCTCGGAGCTGTTCTTCGAAGACGTCCGGGTGCCCATCACCAACTGCCTGGGGGAGGAGAACAAGGGCTTCATCTATCTGATGAGCCAGCTTCCCCAGGAACGCCTGCAGATCGCCATCTCCGCCCAGGCCGGGGCCCAAAGGGCCTTTGACGAGGCGGTGAAGTTCACCAAGGACCGCAAGGCTTTCAAGCAGACGGTCTTCGACTTCCAGAACACCCGCTTCACCCTGGCCGCCCTCAAGGCCAAGCTCCAGGCAGGCTGGGCCCATGCAGACTGGTGCCTTGCCCGGCACCTGAGGGGCGAGCTGACCGCCGGCGAGGCCTCGGCCGCCAAGCTCTTCCACACAGAGCTGCAATGGGAGGTCTGCGATGCCGCCCTGCAGCTACACGGCGGGGCCGGCTATATGAACGAGTATCCCATTGCCCGGCTGTGGCGCGATGCCCGGGTCCAGCGCATCTATGGCGGGACCTCCGAGATCATGAAGGAAGTGGTGGCCCGGACCCTCTAGGGGGTCATCCCCCTGATCGCCTCGACAATGTGGTGAGCGTGATCGCGGCCCAGCAGGCTGGCATGGTTGGCGGCGGCCACATGATTGATATGGCCGCGCCGTGAGGCCAGGGCCGGAGCTGACTGCAGAGTCTTCAGGCCGGGTCTGGTGCCCGCGGTGACCACCGCCACAGGCAGGTCCCGGTCTGGCAGCCCCAGGGCCTGACCCTGAAGGGCGCTGGCACCCCACTGCTGAACCTCCTCCACCGCCCAGCGGGTATGGCTGGCCGAGCCATAGATCCGGCGCTTCTCGCGCCCCGCCTCGCCGTCCAGGCCGATATTGTCACCGATCATCCAGGCCAGGGGCCGCATATAGCCCAGGGGAGCCGTCCGGCCGACCCATGCCATCAGGCGGCCAAAGCCCCCGACCACCCGGCGCACGGTGGGCACGTCCCAGCTCTCGGGCGTCGTGGCATCCACCAGTACCAGGCCCAGAACCCTGTCACCATGGGCGCGGGCATGGAGACGCACCATGAGGCCTGCCATGGAATGACCCACAAGGATCAGGGGGCCGTCCAGCTTCATCCGGTCCAGTAACTGGTCCAGATCATAGGCTATGGCCTGGCTGTCCCTGGGGCGCGGCCCTGGATCGGAAAAGCCGAGGCCCGCGCGGTCATAGGCAAGGCTGCGGATAGCTTCATCGGCGAGCTGCTTCTGGACCTCGGCCAAATCGGCTGCACAGCCAAAGGCCCCGGATTCCAGCACCACAAGCGGCCCGGCATCCGGCCCGGCCATTACCGCCCGCAGGCAACGTCCGCCGATGTCGATCCGCTCACCGCGGGTAGGATGAAAGCCGCTCATGCATCAGGCCCTTGAGTGGAACCCCGTACTGGCCATAGCGTGGCACCTTGCGGAGGAACGGGCCATGTGGCGGACGATACTGGGGGTCATACTGGGCAGTCTGGTGGGCATTGTTGTCACCGGCACCATCGAATCTGTCGGCCACAGCCTGTTTCCGCCGCCAGCAGGGGTCAACCTGACGGATCCCGCCCAGATGAAGTCCATCATATCGGTAATTCCGGCACAGGCCAAGATCATGGTCCTGCTGGCCTGGGGTCTCGGGGTTCTGGCCGGAGCCTCGAGCGCCAATGTGATCGCTGGCCGCCGGGCTGTGGCGGGACGGGTAACCAGTGTCATCCTCATGGGTCTGGCGGCCTATACGATGGTCACCATCACCCATCCCGTCTGGTTCATGGTTGTGGCGACCCTGGGGGCCCTTGGTGCGGCGGCCCTGGCCGACCGCACCTTTGGACGGCCGAGGGTCTAGAGACCCTTCAGGATCCCCTCGACCATCTTCTTGGCATCCCCGAACAGCATCATGGTGTTGTCGCGGAAGAAGAGCTCGTTCTCCACCCCGGCATAGCCGGAGCTCATACCGCGCTTCACGAACAGGACCGTACGGGCCTTTTCCACATCCAGGATCGGCATGCCATAGATGGCCGACTGCGGGTCGGTCTTGGCCGCCGGATTGGTCACGTCATTGGCCCCGATGACAAAGGCCACATCGGCGGTGGGGAATTCCGCATTGATGTCTTCCAGTTCGAAGACCTCGTCATAGGGCACATTGGCTTCCGCCAGCAGGACGTTCATGTGACCAGGCATACGGCCGGCCACGGGGTGAATGGCGTATTTCACCTCCACGCCTTCTTCCTTCAGCTTGTCAGCCATTTCCCGAAGAGCATGCTGGGCCTGGCTCACGGCCATGCCATAGCCGGGGACGATGATGACCTTGGAGGCGTTCTTCATGATGAAGGCCGCATCGTCTGCGGAGCCCTGCTTGACCGGGCGGGTCTCGACCTTGCCACCGCCAGCAGCGGCGGCGGAATCGTCGGCCCCGAAGCCCCCCAGGATCACCGAGATGAAGCTGCGGTTCATGGCCTTGCACATGATGTAGGACAGGATCGCCCCGGAGGAGCCCACGAGCGCCCCGGTGATGATCAGGGTGACGTTTTCCAGGGTGAAGCCCAGGGCCGCCGCCGCCCAGCCGGAATAGCTGTTCAGCATGGAGACCACGACGGGCATGTCCGCCCCGCCGATGGGAATGATCAGGGTGATACCGATGATCAGGCTGAGGGCTGCAATGCCCCAGAAGGCCCAGATGGCGTGACCGCCGCTCATGACCAGAATCACCACCAGGGCGACGATAGCCAGGAACAGGAGGATGTTCAGCAGATGGCGGGCCGGCAGCAGGATGGGTGCGCCGGACATGTTGCCATTGAGCTTGAGCGCCGCGATCACCGAGCCGGTCAGGGTCACGGCCCCGATGGCCAGGCCCAGGGACAGCTCGATCAGGGAGTTGAGATGGATGGCCCCGTCAGCCCCGACAATGCCATAGGCCTCAGGGGTGTGGATCGCCGCCACGGCCACGAGACAGGCAGCGGCACCCACCAGACTGTGGAAGGTCGCAACCAGCTGGGGCATGGAGGTCATTGCGACGCGTCGCGCGATGAGCGCCCCGATCCCGCCGCCTATGGCCACACCGCCGAGGATCAGACCCACGGTCAGGCCATCAAGCGCCCCTTGGCCCCAAAGGGTGGCCAGGGTAGTGGCCACGGCTATGGCCATACCGATCATGCCATTGCGGTTGCCCGCCTGGCTGGTGGTGGGGCTGGAAAGGCCGCGGAGGGCCAGGATGAAAAGGACGCCTGAAACGATATAGGCGATGGCCGCGAGATTGGCGTTCATGTCCAGTCGGCCCCTACTTCTGCTTTTTCTTGTACATGGCGAGCATGCGCTGGGTGACCAGGAAGCCGCCGAAGATATTCACTGCCGCAAAGACGGCGGCGAGCGCCCCGGCACCCTTGGAGATCCAGAAGGCGCTGTCAGAACTGGCCTCGCCCCGGCCCACGGCGGCGGCCAGCAGGGCCCCCACGATGATCACCGAGGAAATGGCATTGGTCACGGCCATGAGGGGGGTGTGAAGCGCGGGTGTCACGCTCCAGACCACATAATAGCCGACAAAGATGGCGAGCACGAAGATCGCCAGGCGGAACACGGTCGGGTCGACGGCGGTAGCGTCCATGGGGGTCTCCGGATCAGCCCTTGAGGGCGTCGTTCACAATGGCACCGCCCTGGGTGACCAGGGCAGCCTTCAGGATCTCGTCTTCGAGATCCGGGGCCAGGGCCCCCTCCTTGTTCAGGAGCAGACCGGCAAAGGCGAAGAGGTTGCGGGCATAGAGGGCCGAGGCGTCGGTGGCGATCCGGCCGGGCAGGTTGGGAATGCCCAGGATCTTCACCCCATTGGCGGTTTCCACGACCTCACCGGCCTTGGCCCCCACCACATTGCCGCCCTGCTCCACCGCCAGATCGACGATGATCGAACCGGGGCGCATGGAGGCCACCTGTTCCGCCGAGACCAGCTTGGGAGCCGGCCGACCGGGGATCAGGGCCGTGGTGATGACGATGTCCTGCTTGGCGATGTGGGAGGAGACGAGTTCGGCCTGTTTGGCCTGGTATTCCGCGCTCATCTCCTTGGCATAGCCGCCAGCGGTCTGGGCGTTCTTGAATTCCTCGTCCTCGACGGCCAGGAACTTGGCCCCGAGGCTCTCCACCTGCTCCTTGGTCGCCGGCCGCACGTCGGTGGCGGTGACAACACCGCCGAGGCGCCGAGCCGTGGCAATGGCCTGGAGACCGGCAACGCCCACTCCCATGACGAAGATCTTGGCCGCGGCCACCGTGCCGGCGGCCGTCATCATCATCGGCAGGACCCGACCATAGGCCTCGGCGCCTTCGATCACGGCGCGATAGCCCGCGAGATTGGCCTGGGAGGACAGGGCGTCCATGACCTGGGCCCGGGTGATGCGGGGCACAAACTCCATGGCAAAGGCTGTGGCCCCGGCCTTTGCCAGGGCGGCCGCGGTGTCCTTTTCCACATAGGCATTGAGCAGGGCGACCACGAGGGTGCCCGACTTCAGGGCCGCGATCTCGTCGGCCTCGGGCCCACGAACCTTGAAGAGGATATCAGCCTTGGCCAGGGCTTCCTTGGCATTCTTCGCCAGGACGGCCCCTGCGGCCACATAGTCAGCATCGGGATAGGCGGCCGAAAGCCCGGCCCCGGCCTCGATGGTGACAGAAAACCCGGCGGCGATGAGCTTTTTCACCGTGTCCGGCGTCGCGGCAACACGGGTTTCGCCGGCCCGGCGTTCCTTGGTGACGGCGATTAAGGCCATGCGTTTGGGTCCCCCTGTTTGGGGGGGACCATAGGTGGGCGACTCACGGCTTGTCCAGCGAACTAGCCGTGAGGATCAGCCGGGTTCAGTGGCCTTCGTCAGGCTTGTCGCGCAGGACAACCACGCCGATCACCGAGATCACGATGGCGGTAATGAAGCCAGGCAGGAAACCGGCCGGGGTGCAGAACCACAGGACGATCAGGGCCAGGAAAGCCGTGAGGAACAGCGAGCCCCACTTGGTCAGGCCGCTGAACAGCTTGAAGGTGGAAACCTGTTCAGCGATGTCCATTTCGCCGCGGTGATATTCAGAGGCCATGACGGGCTGGTTCCTGCAGAAATTCTGTTGGGGTGGGACTACACGAGGTCGGGCGG